>CBETCF010000051.1:0-12062 GCA_965534785.1 uncultured Psychrobacter sp. | reverse complement strand
ATACGCCAAATAGCCATAATGGGGTTTTGGATAAAGTATTATCGCTACTGTTGGTGGCTGCTAAAGTTGAATTAGAGTCATTATCAGCTTTTATACTAGCAAGCTGCTGCGGACGATAAACTAACGCGCCTAGTGCCAAGAAACCAAGCGCTAAACCAAAGACTCGCGTGCCCGTTAATACCTCACCGAATAATAAAAAGGCGGCAACAATCGGAATAATCAGCGATAAACGCTGAGCGGCATCGGTCGCCACCATACCCACTGCTGCGATAGCGCGACCTAATATTACAAACACTAGCGGTAATAAAACACCAAGGGCAATGATGATACCCCAAGCACCGCCTAAGGTATTGATAGCACTGACATCCGGCTTCAATAAAACTAAGGTCAATAAAAAGGCTATAGGATAACCTGCCACAATAGTCTGGCGGATATCGATATTTCTTTGGCGTAATACTTTTAGTAGTACAGAAACAGCGACACTACAAAGCACTGCTATAGTTAAATAAACCATCAGTCTTAGCCTTTATTTTTATTATCAAGCGACAATGTTATAAGAGTTTTCTAACAAACTGTTAAATGTAACAATATATTTCTCAACTAGCAATTTATATTTTTATTACTGCTGTCATTTGATGCTTTATTTCTTAGTTATTCCTTTATGCTCATCCAAATAGTTTATAGCGTCTTCGCCATTAGTATTTCCCTAGTAGCGCCTCTTTGTACGCTACAGCTTACAATTAGCATGCAGGCTCGATAACCAAGTTTTGCTAAAATAGCAGCTTATTCTCTCCCCGTAATTTACAGCTCAAGATAGCGCTTATTGGCGTCTGTCTGAATATGCTGCTGTTGAAGTATCGTTGTCGCCTATGAATGCTCTATTTCGTTTTTTTGAAAACCGCTTATCTGCCTTTCCTGATTCTCCTATGCCATTGCCCTCACCTCGTGATGGATTAATAAAGTTCTTGTGGGCGTGTACTAAGGGGCTGCGCGGTTGGCTGCTGCTGTTTATGATTCTATCAGCAGGTATCGGCATCTATGAGGCGATGCTGTTCGCTTGGATTGGTAATATTGTCGATTGGCTCGGTATCTATACGCCGCAGAATTTATGGAGCGAGAAAGGCGATATCTTGCTGCTGATGTTAGCGGTGATGCTTATCAGTCCGTTCTGGATTGCTTTATCCTCATTCATTCACTTTCAAACCCTACAAGGGGTGTTTCCCATGCAGATGCGTTGGCGCTTTCATCAGCGTATGCTTGGGCAATCAATGCAATTCTATCAGGATGAGTTTTCCGGTCGGGTCTCTGCCAAAGTGATGCAAACCGCGCTTGCGGTTCGCGATACGGTGATGACGGTTACTGATATGTTTATGTACGTCACCGTTTATTTTATTACTACTGGGGTGATTTTATTTAATCTAGATAGCCTGCTACTAATACCTTTCATCGTTTGGTTTGTGCTAGTTGGCCTGACTATGTGGTTCTTTATTCCTAAACTAAAAATGACCGCTATTGTGCAAGCGGATGCAAGAGCCTTGATGGTTGGGCGTATTACTGATGCTTACGCCAATATTATGACCGTCAAACTCTTTAGCCACTCACGCCGCGAATTAGGCTACGCCAAAAACGCCATGGGACAGTTCTTAGGCACGGTACATGCACAAATGCGTTGGGTCAGCTATCTTGAAGTATCCACTCACTTGATAAGTGTCATTTTGGTCAGTAGTACTGCTGGTATTGCTTTATATCTATGGCAACAAGATGCCGTTGGAGTTGGGGCTATCGCTGCCGCAACCGCCATGGCATTACGATTGAACGGCCTTACCCGCTGGATTATGTGGCAAACCGCCAGCTTATTTGAGAGTATTGGTACGGTACAGGACGGCATGCGTACCTTATCAGCACCACAAACTATCGTTGATGTGGCTAATGCGCCAGAGTTAAAAGTCACAGACGGGCGTATTGTTTTTGATCATGTTGATTTTAGCTACGAAAGCGAAAGTGCTGATGTTGAAGGTGAGAAAGTTGATGAGGTAAAAACCGTTGCAACCGTCGCCAATCCTTTATCAGTCAAACTACTAGATAACTTTTATTTGGATATTAAGCCTGGCGAAAAGATTGGTTTAGTCGGACGCTCTGGAGCGGGTAAGTCTACTTTGGTCAATTTATTACTGCGCTTCTTTGATGTCGATAAAGGTCAGATCTGTATTGATGGCCAAGCGATCGATCAAGTCACTCAAGAGTCTTTACGCCAACAGATCGGCATGGTGACACAGGATACTTCACTCTTGCATCGTACAGTGCGAGAAAACATTGCTTATGGTCGCCCCGATGCTACTGACGCTGAGATTATCATCGCGGCTAAGCAGGCGCAGGCATGGGACTTTGTCAAAGATCTCTATGATGATAAAGGCAATACCGGTCTCGATACCCAAGTGGGTGAGCGCGGGGTCAAGCTATCAGGCGGTCAACGTCAACGTATTGCTATCTCACGAGTTATGCTGAAGAACGCGCCTATTCTATTATTAGATGAGGCTACTAGCGCGCTAGATTCTGAAATTGAATTCGCTATTACTGAAAGTCTCAACGACATTATGAAAGGCAAAACCGTTATCGCAATTGCCCATCGCCTCTCGACCATTGCTGCGCTTGATAGACTAGTGGTGATGGAGCAAGGTCGTATCATTGAGCAAGGTAGCCATGATGAGCTGTTGGCTTTAAACGGCATTTATGCCAGATTATGGCAGCGTCAAAGTGGCGGATTCTTAGGCGAGGATAGCTAACGTTAGCTCAAGCACTGAGCTTAATAGTTGAATTTAAAAGTTAAAATACAAGGAAGTACTAGCATTATGGAAGATTTTGCCAAGCCTATCACTCTCGATAATAAACAAGCTCGTTACTATGATTTGGGCGCATTGAATAAATCGACGGCTAACAATAACAAGCGTCCTGCTGCTCATTTTTATGGCGGTAATGGCTTTACCGTTGGCAACTATTCGCCATTATTGACGGAGCTGAGCTCAAGTCTAAATTTAACTGCTTTAGCGATGCGCGGCTATTGGTATGATAAGCCAACCGAGCGCACGCTGACTCGTGAAAAAGATGCCGAGCTACTTATTAAGTTCTTAGAGAAAACCCAAGATACGCCTATCGTCGGTATCGGTCATTCACAGGGCGCAACCGCCACCGCAATGGCGGCAGCTGAGCGTCCTGAGCTGTTTTCAGAGCTGTATTTGATTGAACCTGTTACTTTTACTAAAGCTCAATCTACTTTATATAATCTACTGCCTCGCGCTTTTTTGCATACTCAAGAGCCTTTTAAAAGCACCTTAACCAAGCGAAAAATTTGGCCTAGCATTCAGGCTTACTACGAGCATCTACGTAGCAAAAGCGCTTATCGCCGTATTAGTGATGAGCATCTACAGGTCTTTGTAGAACAAAGCTTAGTAGCTCAAGACGATGGTAGCTATCAGTTATTATTTGTCCCTAAGTACGAGCTAGCCAGCTATTTTGGCACGCCTTACATCGATCCTGCGCTAAAAGCATTAGAGCAGTCTAAAGTTCCTTATACCCTCATTACCGGCAAGCCAACTATCTTTATTAATGATAAAGTCCGCAAACAGTGGGCGAAGTTTGTCCCTAATGAAAGTCTCATAACGCTGCCTGATTATGGACATCTACTACCAGTAGAAGCTCCTAAACAATGCGCTGAGGTCATTTTACAAAATCTGAATCATTTAACCCTTTAAACTATGACTGATTTATTTGCACCTAGCCCCAGTGATAACTTGTTACCTTGCCAAGGTAAGGTTAATGATTTAGGAGTGGTTATTGATGAGAGTCGCGACCTTTATCAGCTATTATTAAACGAGCTACCTTGGCAAAATGACGTAGTGACATTATTCGGCAAGACTCATATTACTACTCGGCAAATCGTGTGGATGGGTGATGATAATATCAGCTATCACTATTCTGGCCATGCGCATCAAGCACTACCTTGGACAGAAACAGTGTTTCACGTGAAACAGATTGTGGAACAACAGCTAGCCACTATTGGTATTGAGGTAAAGTTTAATAGCTGCTTGCTTAACTACTATCCCTCGGGTAGCGATGGTATGGGCTATCATGCTGATGATGAAAAAGAGTTAGGTCAGCAGCCTATCATTGCCGCTTTATCGCTTGGCGCTACTCGAAAATTAGTTTTTAAACATAAAAAAGCTCAAGATAAAGTCCAGCTTTATCTTGAGTCTGGTCAGCTTATTGTCATGCATGGTGATACGCAAACTCATTGGAAGCACACCATTACCAAGACTAAAACTGTAAGTGAGGGACGAATTAGCCTTACTTTTCGGCAGATACTATTAGGTTAACTATCCTAGCTGGCTTAGTTAGCTTTTAAAACTAACTTGCCAAAAGCATCGCCTTTTTGTAATTCAGTATGCGCTGCTACTACTTCAGACAAAGGATAGCTTTTTTGGATATGCAGCTTTAGCTTGCCGTCAGCGAGTTGTTGTAATACTCGTGCCATATCATTGCCATTTGGCTTGACTGCATAACCTTCAATAGTTAGTTGATCACTACCAGCGGCTTTGAGCTTATCCACCCAGATTGAAGGCAATACATAGACTCGGCCATCAGACTTAAGGGTACTGAGGGCTTTAACACCAGCATCATCACCCACTAAGTCTAGTAACACATCGGCCTGCAAGTCTGGAAACTTCTCGTCCTTGGTATAGTCAATCCAACCCGTCAGCTGGCCTTTATCAATAAAGCTATCAAGCTTGTTGTATTTTTCTGGCGAACAAATTACCGTTACTTTTATGCCATCTTCTGCCACTTTATCCATCAATAGCTGAATAACTAGCTGACCGACACCGCCTGCTGGCGCGTTCATTACTACCTGCTCGCCAGCTTTTATATTAGCAAACTCAACGAATTGCATCGCAGTTTGTCCGACGCAAGGTAAGGCTCCTGCTTGCTCTAAGCTGACATTTTCAGGCACTTTTGCCAGTAGCTTGGCATCAACAGCGACGTACTCAGCATAACAACTGCCATCGAAGCTAAGCGCGGCAACTTTATCCCCTACGCTAAAATCAGTGCTATTAGACTTGACCACTTTCCCTGCTACATCAAAACCCAAAATAGCTGGCTTATCATGATCGAATTTTTCTTTACGGATATTATCAGCGCCCCAACCTTTACCTTGACGAGTCTTATAATCGACTGGATTGATACCGGCATAAGCGACTTTGATCAGTACTTGCTCAGCTTTTAGCTCAGGGACTGGTATCCCACTTTGATAACTCATGACTTCAGGCTCGCCAAATTCACGGATAATGACGGCGTTTTGATCAGTTACTAATGCTTGATTAGACATTTTTATCTTCCTTGTATTTTTTGATTTATCTGTAGGTTTTCTAAAGATTGCTGCTATTTTATTTTTGATGGTTTTTATAGCGGATAAAGCGCTAGGCTAAACTAAACCTAGCACTAATAGGTAGATGATCCGATAAAGTGGACCAAGGCTTGCCCGTATGCACCCAAGCGTCTTTAACGATAAGATTACGGACATAGATACGATCTAAGCTCAGCACTGGTAGCTTGGCTGGAAAAGTCGGTGACAACTTGCCATGACAGCGTCGAAAGGCTTCTACCATGCCCAAGTCAGAGGCTAACTTATCACAAGACATGCGTTTCCAGTCATTGAAGTCGCCAGCCAAAATAAGCGGTTGATCGTCGGCGATCTCATTACGCATATAGTTACTGATGGCTTCGTATTGCTTGATCCGATCGCGTTCAAAAAGATTAAGATGAGCGCATAATATGACTACCGGCGTCTCCCAACCGATAGGCTGCACTTCACAATGCAACACCCCACGCTGCTCAAGCTTATTCACAGTAATATTGACATTGTGTTTGGGATCTAGTGGAAAGCGGCTCAATACCGCATTGCCATGATGACCATTCTCATACTCTGAATTTTTACCATAGCTATTTTCTAAATGCAAAAACTCACCGAACCACTCATGCTGCGATTGATCGGGGTACTCGTTGTATTGCATATTACGCCTTAGGTTCTGCCCTTGCACTTCTTGCAAACATAAAACATCAGACTCAATCGACTCCAACGCTTGGGCAATACCTTGCATTTTGACTTGTCGATTCAACGGCGACATGCCTTTATGAATATTATAGCTGGTTAGAACAAAGGATTTAGTATCGGTCATAGGTTTAGTAGTCTTGATCGGTTAATAAGTATTGGCACCATAAGGTAGGGTTAGCTAGAATAAATTTGAAATAACTTTACCTCATTTCGATGCTAACCATAAATTTGGTCTAAATAAGCAATGATAGCTTTTGACTCATAAAGTTGGGTATCGGTATTAGGATCAATCAAAAACGGAAACTGTAATTTATCTTTCATCACCCCGTTCATCAAGACCTCACGTTTACCTCCTTTTATGGGCTGATAGTCACCAATATTGAGACGAAAACCAAAGCCAGCAATATCTTGGATTTGTTCGCGTGCCACACTATGATTGATGTAGCCTACTTCAAGCTCGCTCAACCTCTCGCGTACTAAGCGACAAAAAGGACTAGCTTCAAAGCCGTATAAATGCAGCGGCTGCTCAGGTTTACCACGCGCCTCATTCATCTTGGGATGATCGGCTGTGCTACCACGTAACATCGACACTAGGCTAGCTACTTTATTGGCTAAACTAGCATTGTCTTCGTCATTCTGTGTTTGAAATTTACTAGGCGTAGTACCTTGTTTGGAATAATGAGTAAATAGGTGCTCGATGATAGCTTGCGAATCAGTTATCTTTGAGTCCGCCTCTTCTTCCATATTCTTATCAATCAAAAAGGGTACTTGGGTTTTACCGGTAAGCTGCTTTAACTCATCACGATAAACGTGACCTTTGCGCGGGCTCGGACGACTCTCAAAATCTAGATTGAGCTGAGTCATTGCTTCACGTACTCGGCGCGCGTAAGGACAAGCTTCAAACTCATAAAGAATCAATGGCTTTTCGGGCTGCATTGGTGTTGGCGTTCCCATATTACCGCGACCGCCGCGCAACAGCATAGAGGTCACTGCCTGTATACTTTTTATCTTATAGCCAAAGTCATTATTGGGAATAAACATCGGTAATACCCTCATTGATATAAATATTTTAATTATACTTTTTATCTTTTATATTCTAAGCTTTGTTGAGTTTTAAAAAAAAGAGCACTGATTCGTATTGAACCAATGCTCTTATTTATGATGATTCAACTATAGAGAGTAGTTGATGAATTAACTACTTTCCATAGCGTCTTAATCATCAAAGTAAAGGCTCATCGACTGATCGAATTAGTAACGGGTGACCAAAGCAATAGGTTGATCTTTACCCATAACCTCTTCAGGTAAGAAAATAACATCGCCACCGTTATGCATGACATGCTCAATGATAACGCCGATTGCATCATCAGTGACACCTTCTGCAGCAGCATCGTCCGCTATAACTAAAGACTGTGCTTTTTCATCAATCTTTGCAGGCTGTATATACCAGCGACGTACATATAAAGTCTCGCCTGCGCCTTGGAAAGCACCGCGGTAGACTTCTTGTAAATCAGTACGTAGCATATCGGCACCGCGTGCTTTATCGATCTCACCCATCGCCTCAGTATGTAATGAGCTACGATAATCTTCGACCGCTTCTTGTACGCTATCAACGATGTGCTGAGCATTACCATCATTTAAATTGGTCACATTAGAGACCGTAGCGATGATGTTTTCAGGACGATCACAGACTTCTTTGTAATAGCCAATACTCTTAGCATCACCAACGATAACTAGTGGTAGCTTGTGCTCACCCCATAGCTCTTGAACGCTTTTATCGACTTGATTAAAGAACTCTTTTAGATAGCTACTTTCATTATTAGATGAGCGATCAGAGCCGCCGTCACCTGTGGTATATAAACCATTATTTTCTATAGGAAAAGCGATATTTTCCATATTGTTTTGCTTATCGTCGTCTTTATCAAATTCAGCCACTACGCGATCGTTAGAAGCTTCAATCAAGCGTGCCATATCACGAGTTATCACTACAGTGTAAAAATGTACTGCACTAGCCATATCACGGACTAAGTCACGAGTGGCAAAACTGTCTGAGATGACCACACGTTCAGTAGTATCAATAGGCATACGTAGAACTTGTACGTCATCAGTACTCGCAAAGATAGCTAGAGTATCGAGATTATAATTATGATTTAACTCATTAGTTTTTGCGTGAATGTGATCTAGAATAGTAGTAGCGGTATTTTTGTCATACTCTTTGATTAGACGATCTTCTGCTACTTTTAGTTGGTTTTTTAGAGCAATAGGATCTTGTTCGTTGGCAGGATGCTCGCGATGGGTTTTTACAAAGATACTTACCGCTGGATTGGCCTTTGTTTCGCGTAAACTTTTAAGCGTCGCTTTCATAAATTATGCTCCTTATTTTATTATCATTAAACTTCTAATAGTGAGTATTGCCTAAATAAAGACAGGATTGCAAAACCATACATTGTGAAGGTTTCACTTCCACCTAATTAAATACATTAACCTCATCTTCTTTTGTATTTCTAAGCTATTTTTAGTTAGCTCTATTTAGAAGTAGTCTACTATCCCAATTATTGGTATAGATTGATTTATGGGACAACTATGATGCTACCAATTCCACTGTATAAGCTATATGGTTGCTTTGCAAGCAAATGATAAGGCTTTGTAAGTTATAGAGCTAATTTTGAGAAGCTAACATTTGTTAAATATAGCTCTGCTTGCTAATGACTTGTAATCTGAGTAGAACATACCCATCTTTTAAGCCATACATTTTGAATAATTCCCAACTATTACATATATCAGATATTGGAAACTATTATGACTGCTCTTGCCGAACATTTACGCCTCGTTGATTTTGCTGCCGCAGCGCCTGAGACCTTACAAATAGAAGTGACGGCGGCTATCGAACAAGCTAATTTATTTTTGGATGAATTGAGCAGCTTTGATAGCTCCGCACAAGCAACCACTGAGCCTGTTAACGATTTGGATGCCCCTCAAGCTTTGGCAGATATTATGGCTTTTGATCATCTCAACTTGGCGCTTGATCGCAGTTGGGGTATTTTATCGCACCTTAATAGCGTTATGAGTAACGATGAGATTCGTCATGTTCATCACCAGCTACTACCTATGCTTTCAGCTTATGGCACTCGTGTCGGTCAACATAAGCCGCTGTTCAACCGTTATCAGGCTATCGTTAATGATCAAAGCTTCTTCTCTGAGCTTGAGCCGGCTCGCAAGCGCGCAATCGAGCTATCCTTACAGCGCTTTGAGCTATCAGGAGTGGCTTTGTCTGAAGAAAAGCAAAAACAGTTCGCTAGCATCCAAAGTGAGCTTTCAACTTTGTCAGCGACTTTCTCTGATCATATTCTAGATGCCACTCAAGCTTATGCATTGCCTCTTAAAGAAGAGCAATTGGCGGGCTTGACTGAGAGTGGTTTTGGTTTATTGGCTGATGCTGGTGAGCAATATAAGGCTCGGGTATTAGCTAGCGCTGAGCTAACCCAAGCTGAGAGTGATGCGCTGCCTACGCCTTATTACGTGGCTACGCTCAATATCCCAGTCTATCTAGCGGTTATGACTCACGCTGATGACCGTAAGCTGCGCGAGACTCTTTATAAAGCTTACGTCACTCGTGCTTCAGAGTTTGATAGTCATAAAAATAGCAAAGGCGAGTCACTGAACAACGCTGATATTATGGCGCAAATCCTAAAATTACGGGAACAAAAATCCCAACTACTAGGCTTCGATAACTATGCTGAAGTTTCACTATCTACCAAGATGGCAGATAACGTAGCAGAGGTCGAAGCATTTTTACGTAATTTAGCCGCACAAGCTACCCCAGCTGCTAAACAAGATTTAGCCCAGCTACAAGAGTGCGCCAAAGACTATGGTATAACCGATCTGCAGCCCTGGGACAATGCTTATATTGCCGAAAAAGTTAAGCAAAGTAAGTTTAGCTTATCACAAGAAGAGATACGGCCTTATTTTCCTTTACCTAAAGTCGTCGATGGCTTGTTTGCGATTGTTGAACGCCTCTATGGCATCAAAGTACTAGAGCAAAAAGAGGCTAGCAATAACCAGGACGATGATAAAGACAACGCTTCACTTTGGCATAACGATGTGCATTTTTATCAGTTGTTTGATAGCGATGATAGCTTGATTGGTGGTTTTTACTTTGATCTATTTGCCCGTAGTGGTAAGCGTGGCGGCGCTTGGATGAGTGGTTTCCAAGCGCGCTACAGTCATGAGCAAGCCGGCTATAAACAGCTGCCAGTGTGCTTTATGGTCGGTAACTTTACCCCAGCATTAGCCGGCAAACCTAGTTTACTGACTCATGATGAAGTACTGACCTTGTTCCACGAGTTTGGTCATGGTCTCCATCACTTATTAACGCAAGTGAGCGTTGGTGATGTCGCTGGGGTCAATGGGGTTGAGTGGGATGCGGTTGAGCTGCCTAGCCAATTTATGGAAAACTGGGCTTGGGATGCCGAAGGTATCGCCCTTATCAGCAGTCACGTCGAGACCGGCGAGCCTTTACCGCAAGATAAACTCAATGCCCTACTCGCCGCCAAGAACTTCCAAAGCGGCATGCAAACCTTGCGTCAAGTCGAGTTTGCCCTGTTCGATTTGCTCATCCATGCACAAACGCCAGCACTCGATTATGAAGGTATTTTAGCTAAGCTTGAGTCGGTCCGCAGTGATATCGCTATCATGGACACGCCTGACTATAACCGCTTTGCTAATGGCTTTAGTCATATTTTTGCTGGCGGTTATGCCGCTGGTTATTATTCGTACAAGTGGGCTGAGCTATTATCTGCTGACGCCTTTAGCAAGTTTGAAGAAGAAGGTATCTTCAACCCTATCATTGGCAAGGCTTTTCGCGATACCGTACTATCAGTAGGCGGTAGCTTGCCGGCTAAAACTAACTTTGAGAACTTCCGTGGTCGCAGCGCTAGTATCGATGCGCTATTACGCCATAGTGGGTTTGAGAATAGCACTAGCCAAAATGCTGCCAATACTCAGCTCAAAAACGAGGCCAGCTAATGCGTTATCAGTCTGAGCGTCCCAAACGTCGCTTCTTAGCCGGAGTACGCTGTCCTAAATGCCAAGCCTTAGATGCGGTAGTACAAGTCAATATATTCGTGCCTATTGTGGACGAGTATATCGAGTGTACCCAGTGCGATCATAGCGAACGTCGCCCTGATGGTGATGAAATTAGCGCCAAGAATACTCTTGAAGATCAGCTAGCACGCGATATTATGACTACGGGCACTAGTGGTACCGTCAAGTTTAAGCCATGAGCTAATTAGTAACTATTATCGTAACCTTATCTTCACCCTATTAGCCTATCAATAGATAGGCTTTTTATTTTCAGTTTGCTATAGTAGGGCTACCTTTATGTGGCAGCCATTGGCAAGCGTATGACCTCCAAAAAAAATCGTAATAATTTAAATCAATCCAGAAATCGCAATGCGAAACAACCACCGCGCAGAAAATGGCTAGTGGCGCTATTAATATTACCTATTTTTATTGTTGGGTATCTAATCTCATCACAGCCTTCCTCTGAGACGATTGTCTCGCCTGTCGCCAACTCGCCAGCTTTAGCGGAGCAAGCATCAGCGACTGAATCGACATCCTCAGAGGCTGATGCTAATAGTGATAATGATGAAGTTAATAATAATGAGCTCGATATTGCTGATGAGGATATCACTGTAGCTAAGGTAAATAGTACGTCTCAAGAGACTACAACACCTAGCCCCAAAGCTATCCTCAATGCGCCATTGCCTGAGACCAATAGCTTGGCTAAAGAAGAGATTGACCGTTTAGCTGATGAGCGTCAGCGCCTAACAGAACAAGAAGCAATGGTAGCGGAACAAGTAGCGATGACTAAGAGCTTGACGGAGATGAAAGCTAAACAGATCGACTTACTTGAGCGGCAAATAGCGGAATTAGAGGCTCAACAAGCGGTTCAATAACTCTA
>CBETCF010000050.1:0-12079 GCA_965534785.1 uncultured Psychrobacter sp. | reverse complement strand
ATTACCATATCTTACCGTGATTTGGTCCAAAACTCTAGGGTGTCTTTACGACTCAATCAGATAACTGGTTATAGAAAAGATAGCATTAGTTTTTATAAGCTTTGGCTGCAAAGCTATCAAGCTCACGATCCTGTTGCCAATCATACTCAGTATAATTAGCAACTCGATGAGCAGTCTCTAAACTCTGTCTATCAGCAATAAAACCAAGCGCCATATCCATACCAGCACTGACTCCTGATGAAGTATAAAACTTACCATCGACTACCCACCGTGCTTGCTTTACCCAATGTACTTGCTCGGACTGCGCGCTAGCCCATTGCCAAGATAGCTTATTAGAAGTGGCTTTTTTACCATTCAAAATACCAGCTTTGGCTAATAAAGCGCTGCCTGTACAGACACTAAGCACCCATTGGGCATTTTCAGCAAGTACTACTAAGGTTTGCAAGAACAGACGGTCTTCAATTAATGGGCGAGTACCCATGCCGCCGACAACTAATAAAATATCGGTTGCACCATCCAAATCAGCTATCGCTAGCGTTTGGATAGCAACGCCATGTTTATTACTGATAATACCACCGGTTAGTGAGGCGTATTGCAAACGATAATGTTCAGGCAAGCTACCGAACATCTCAACAGGACCAAATAAATCTAAAGTTTCAAAGTTATCAAACAGTAGCGCAGTAAGGGTTTGCATAAGCTCATCTCGTTCTATATTTTATAATTCCAAAAACTTAGCCTTATCCTTAAACATACATTCCTCATAAACCGGACACTTACCACATTTTGGGGTACGCGCCTGACAAGTATAACGGCCATGTAAAATCAAATAATGATGGGCATCTAGCATCATATCTTCTGGAATACGTGCCACTAGTTTTTGCTCAACGATTAATACGTTTTTACCTGTCGCTAGGCCAGTGCGATTACCGACACGAAAGATATGAGTATCGACTGCCATAGTGGGTTGGCCAAAGGCAGTATTGAGTACCACATTAGCTGTTTTGCGACCGACGCCTGCTAATGATTCGAGATCCTTACGGTTATCAGGAACGGTACTATCGAATTTATCGATTAAGTCACGGCAGGTCTTAATGACATTTTTGGCTTTGGCATTATAAAGGCCAATATTCTTGATATAAGGTTTTAGTCCTTCTTCCCCTAATTCCCAAATCGCTTCGGGAGTATTCGCCACCGGATAGAGCTGCTGAGTAGCAATATTAACGCTGATATCCGTCGCTTGCGCGGAGAGAATGACCGCAATCAATAGCTCAAAGTTACTGTTGAACTGTAGCTCGGTGACCGGCTCTTCGATGCTCGCCGCTAGCTTTTCAAAAAAAGGTCTGACGTTGCGCTTTGGCATCAGTCTTGAAGGCGGCGTATCGGCGGTTTTATGTTTGACAGTTTTACTCATGGAAGTAGGTCTTTATTTGGTATGAAAACTTAATTCAAAAACTTTATATAGAAATGGGCTTAGCACTTTATAAACCGGCTAGCTCATTTTGTAAGGCGATAAGCTCGTTTTGTTTTTTATCATTAGGCCTGACGCTAAGCTGCTTCTCTAGCTTTTTAATTTTGCTACGTAGCTTGGCTGCCGCGATAGTTTGCTTGGCTTGCTGTTCACTGATATCTAGCGTCTGACTCGCGGCATTATTGAGCTTAGCTTCTACCATACTGACCACAGGCTTGGCATTACTAGTGTCTGCTAGCTGTTCAGTGACGCGCTGTAAGTGAGTATGATAGCGCTGACGTAAGTCCTGTTGCTCTTCTTCGCGCTCTTTAGCGGTAAGCTCACGATGAACGGTCACTAAGTCAATGCAGTCCACTGGACACGGAGCTATACAGAGCTCGCAGCCCGTACACAAGTCAGTAAAAATGGTATGCATATGCTTGCCGGTGCCGACGATGGCATCGACTGGACAGGCGGGAATACATTTGGTGCAACCGATACAATCATCTTCACGAATGATAGCGCGTACTTCAGTAGGGCGGCTAGTAGCAGTATCTATTGGCCATTTTGACGGTTCAGCACTCACTGGTGCGCTGCTATCATTACTGTCATTAGCATTGATAATTCTGCTAATAGCATCGGTAACAGGCTGTCCACCAGGCACGCATTTATTATAGGGCTCACCATCTACGATAATCGCTGTGGCATAAGGCAGGCAACCATCGGCATGGTCACAAAGTCCACATTGGGTCTGCGGCAAACAAGCATCAATAAGAGCAATTTTATTTTGAATAGCCCTTGGTAACGTCTCAATCGTCAAAGTATCGAATAAAATAGGTAAATTAGTCAAGCGTGTCACTAATGGCTTAGCGTGGTTATCAGACATTGAATACTGGCCTTAAAGCGGGCATAAAATAGCGGTAAATAATAGCGTGAATAAAAAGAATAGGGTGAGACTGATAACAATTGTGGTTAATTTTAAGCAAGCTCAACGCCGTGTTCTTCAGCGATTTGGGCAATTAATTCATAAGCGATGCTACCTTTAAAAGGTATCTTCGGCAAGTTTGATAAATCAAAAAAATCGGCATGAGATAGCTCATCCTGTTGCCAGACAATCTCACCACTGGCATATTCGGCCCGAAATCCTAACATCAAGTTAGAAGGGAAGGGCCAAGGCTGACTACTGACATAACGAATATCAGACAGATGTATGTTCACTTCCTCATAGACTTCACGAACCACCGCGTGCTCTAGGCTTTCACCGACTTCGACAAACCCTGCAATCAGTCCATATTGCAACGGTAGCGTGGTTTGACCATAGCGATGATGGTGCGCGAGTAATACTTGCATCTCGCCCGTCTGTGGATTGGGGCGGGTAATAGCGGTAATAATGCAAGGCTGGACTCTTGGGTATTGGCGCAGTCGACAAACGCTACAAACCATAGCTCGCTCGCCAGATTCGGCTGCATTTACCGCAGCACCACAGCGACTACAAAACCGCGTATCCGCTTGCCAACGTAATAACTGAATGGCTTGACTAAGCTGATCAGCGACAGCCGGAGCAAGCTGAGTAACCAGCTGACGGTAGGAGATAAAAGCGTTTATGGAAGAGAGCGCTACGTTATCAATAGCATTCTCCGAAGCCGCTTTCATTGCAGACTCCAGATCAACATCAGCGGTTATCTCTGGCAGCACCAACTGATGCAGGCGAGCATAGTGATAACTTATGGCATTGGTTGCCGGTGCACTGCTTAACTGAGCTTCACTATCTTCATTACCCTGTTGCCAATAACTAGGCGCTAAACTCTCTAGCAACTCAACACGGCCCAATTGATAACGCGGCGGCTCATCATCTAGATCAGTTGCTAGGCTAATAGTCAAAGGCTGCCAGCCCTCAAGGGTTTGGCGGCACAGTAAAGTTTCTTTATTAAAAACAAAAGCAGTCATCATCAAGGTCAGTCCGAATTCGTTAGGCGGCTAATAGTAAGCTCAAACTATGCTGTCCAACATCTAATGAGCGCTTGTTAACCGGTCTATTATGTTCAAAACCTTCCAGTCGGTAGTCTACAGACATTAGCACATCAGCGATATGGCTTAGCATCTGCTCGTCAAGTGCACGCTCAGCCAATAAATGTTTTTGTATAAAGCTAGCCAATTGAATAAACATATTTGCTAATGATGGTAGCGCCAAAAACCGCAAAGATCCTGCAACTTGACGGATCAGCTCCGGTATTTCTGCTAGCGTTGCCAGTTGATTATTATCTTCTGCCAGATAATTCACAACAGCTTGCTCAGCTTTTACGATATTAAGGCGACTTTCTTGTATTAAAGCATCGTAAGCCGTATCAAGCTGATGTAGAGAGATTTTTTTATTATTGAGCGGTAAATGACCGGCACCCGGCGTGTGCATTTTTGCTATAGAAATGGCAGCATTTTCAGCTGCCATCAAAGCCAATAACAACTTATCAAAATCCTCAGAGATAGGATCATGCCACTGTGCAACAGCTTCTGCTGTATGAGTCAATAAAGCAGCAGTATCATTGAGACCTAATAAGCTTAAAGTTGAGCGTAGCTCCTTGATATTATTAGCAATGTCAGCAGCTTTTATAGGCGTAGCATTGATGTTATCTCTACGGGTATAACTATCTACTTGTTGTTTGATAGTGCTTATTTTTTCTTGAACCAAATCATTAGATATGTCCATTATTGAACGATTAGGACCGAATAAGAAGCGTTTCATCTGTTCAAGTTGGGGTAAGTCGAGTTGGTTGTTCGCATATTGGTCCCGCAGCGTTTTTGCCTGAGCATTGTCACGGCTACACGCAAAACTCACTAAGTCTGCAAAGCGGATATCCATCACCGGCAAATAGCTATTAAACTGTTGCTCTAAATAAATTAAAATATGTTTTTGACTCAAAGATAGAGGCAGTAGCGTCTCAATATCTGTGACTGCTGCTGAAGCGGCTTGCCAGAATAGACTGCCACTTTGTGCTGCTATCAAGGCACAGACGCTGCTCATAGCTTCGAGTTTTTTAGCTTCGCTAGCAGATACTTCGCCATCCTTATTAGTCAATAGTATACTAAGGCCGCTACGATAAACATTGGTAAGCAAATGACTGTCAAGCCCTAGCGTATCTAGCGATTGGAAGTTCTTTTCTGGATTAGCGATAATGACACTACTACTACCAAAGTTGGCAAAGTCATCTGTTGAAATGGATTTCTCATCACTATAAGTATTTAATTTATTGATAATAGGCAACAGTAAAGAAGGTTCTACTGTTTCGGTCAACAATACAAACTCCACATAACGATCTAGGGTAATAATGGCTTCTGAGAGATCCATTATAAGCTCGATATTGCGCTTGTCCTGATTATCATAGAGCTGCTGTAAACCTTGGGCAATAGCCAAGCTTAAGATTTGTCCACCTTTGAGTGATATCAGCTCAAAAATGTTTGAGAGCTGTTTCAGAACTTCTACTGAGTCGAGTAGTAGCGGTGCTTGCGAGTTATCATCGTTGAAGTCACTTAGATGAATTTCCGCATTTTTTAGAGTGACTATGATCTCACTATGCAATAAATGTAGGGAAGGTAAGTCAAAGTTAGTGACACTAAGCGTAGGAGCGCTCAAAATAGTTTGCTCAGATTGACTCATAGTTTTCCCTTATAGATGATACATAATAGATAATAGTCTTACATTAGCACTAGTGATGCTTATATTAAATAGTATTTATTCAATGTCATCTTTTACCAGTTAGACAAACCATCATTCATCGCTGGATAGTCGGCTGCTAGATTCGTAAACCATTGGCGATTAGCCGCTTCATCACTATTAGAGTCTAATAATAGCGCGGCTAAGTTAGCATAGTTAGCATGCGCCGTTTGGCCGCCCTCGCTACTGCTATCTTCTTCAATGGCTAATGACACCTGACCACCAGTCATAGCCAAATAAACCTCAGCCAAAATCTCCGAGTCTAGTAGGGCGCCGTGAAAGGTACGGTCTTGCTTACCAACATCTAGACGACGAACTAGGGCATCAAGAGTGTTTTTTTGACCCGGATACTGCTGTTTCGCCATCAATAGTGAATCAGTCACTTGCACTCGTTCAGCGAAATCTGTCAGACCTACTTTAGCAAACTCCATATTCAAAAAGTTCATATCAAACGAGGCGTTGTGAGCGATAACCTCGGCGCCATCCATAAAGTCGTAAAGCGCTTGAGCGACCTTATCAAAGGTTGGTTTATCGGTTAAAAAAGCCTCAGAGATACCATGAATACGAATAACTTCCTCATCCATACCGCGCTGCGGATTGATATAGACATGTAGTTTTTCGCCCGTGAATTTACGACCTATTAATTCAACGATACCGACTTCAATGACTCTATCGCCTTTTAGTGCGTCAAGTCCGGTAGTTTCCGTATCCATTATCAGTTGACGATTGCTCTCGCCTTTATGAATCGGCTTGGGTAGTAACGGCTGAAAATGCGGATTGGCACGGCTAGTATCGCCATCGAATTTTGGCAAGTCAGCTTCTTGGGTTTCAGAGCGCTGTAGATTAGTATCGTCAGTCATATCGGTACTCATAGTATCAGTCATAGCAGGGGGTGAGTTATCATCTTCTAATTCGTCTTCTAGCTCAAAATCCACATCATCAAAGTCATCAAGACCTAGAGGATCAAAGTTTAACCAATCATTATCCTCTACAGTCGGCTCTATCACCGAGGCTTTTTTTTTAACAGTATCAGTATTAGCGTCATTATTAATAGGGCTAGTGGCGTGAATAGAGGAAGGCTCGCTACTAGCGGTGACGCCAAGGTTGGCTAGCTCATCGGCTTTTTCATTACCAGCATGGCCGGCATGGCCCTTGACCCAATGCCACTCCACGTTACGGTTTTGGCGGAGCGCGTCTAGCTGTTGCCATAAGTCTTGATTGGCGACAGGCTTTTTACTCGCCGTCTTCCAGCCGCGCTTTTTCCAACCGTCTATCCAATCGGTGATGCCGTTCTTGACATAGCTTGAGTCGGTCCAAATCTCTAATGTCGTCTCAATGGGGCTATGCTGTAAAGCTTTTATAGCACCCATCAATTCCATACGATTATTGGTAGTCGCGGCTTCACCGCCATATAAGTCCTGCGTGCGTCCATCACTAAAGATAAGATGAGCACCCCAACCCCCTGAGCCTGGGTTGCCTTTGCAAGCGCCGTCAGTAAAAGCGACGACAGTATTAGCTTTGGCTGCCAACGGGTCAGCGCTATTTGTTGAACTCATCGGCGTGGTAGTAGTTGCTGCTATGGAACGGTAATCTGACATAAAAACTCAATGATCTGTTGACGGCTAATATAGCGTCAAGATTTACTGTAAAAGTTGCTGATGATTATAGCAAATCCGTGGCTGATAGGGCGACCACAATACACAAAACTGCAATAACACATATCTAAAAAGCAAGGCATGAATTTTTGAGTTAAAATGAGGTTAATTGTTTTAAAGTTTATAGCTAAAGCAACTTTAATCTGAAACTGAATTTAATTTAAATCCCTAATGTAGGAATACTTGACGATGCTTAAACGCTCAAAGGTCATTGATAACTCATTCACCAAGCGCATGTTTGCTACAATCGGCTGTAGTTTGCTAATGCTAGCGTTAACGGGCTGTAGTGAAAGTGGCACTGACATAGCAAAAGTTGAAAGCGTAGCAACGCAGACGGATTTGTCACTATTTGCGGGTTGCTACACGGTGGGCTCTGATGAGCCGGCACAGATTAAAGTTAGTGAACAAGACGGCGCTTGGGTGATGCAAATGAAGGAGCCGGCTAGCGCTAATCGAGTTTGGGATGATCCAGAAGCATTAGAAGTGGTCGACAACAGCGAGATTCCCAAGTACTTCTCTATCGATCCTGATAATGTCGATGCGGTCATCGCGCGTCCTGATAGAGTACTAGTATTGGCGCACGTCAAGAGCGTTTATGCCAATATTGATCCGCTACTTGATAGCGAGTATTTATCTTATATCTATAAAGGGGCGAATACTATCTACCGCGTAGAGTGTGATGAGGTCAATACTGATATCTTAGCCGATCCCCATGCTGACATCGTCATCGATAATGTCAATGAAAGTGTGTAGTAGCGTTACCATTTTTATTAGGGATATAAACTCAAGTAAAATGAGCTATCAAATCTAGACTATGAATAAGCGAACGAGTGAATGTTATGAATTTTTTGAGTTATGTGGTGTTAGGTGGTTTTTCTTATGCTGCTGGTTGGGCCATTCGTACTAAGGTACTAGATCAAGCCACTCCAGATGAGCCTTACAGCTTGAAGCATCCAGCTATTTTAGGTTACATGGGTGGGTTTTTTATTATTATGCTCATTGTCTCTTGGCTGATCGGTCGCTATATGCTTGGTCACATCAATATTGATTTGCCATTTATTATCATTAATAGTCTCGTTGCGACTTTCGTTTTCTCTTTCGGTCTCAATCCAGAAAAGTCTCGGTATGATCTGCCGAAATAATTATTGATGAAAGTGGTTAATGACATAGTGATAATTCTACACTAACGAAAACACGGTCAACGAGTTACTCTCATTGACCGTGTTTTTTCTCAAGCTGATAAAGCGTTTGCCGTTTATTAATTATAAACTTAGTAAGGGTTTAACTAAGCTTTTTGCGTTGAGTCGTCGTCTTCCTCTTTCTTATCATCGTTATCTTCGTTTTTAGCCTCTGCGCTTTCATCCTCTTCGTCGTCCGTTTCTGACTCTGCGCTTTTTTCTGCTGTTTTTGCTTTATCTTCTGTAGTCTCTGATTGATTATCTTTCCATTTTTTATACTTTAATAAATCTTTTTCGATTAGCTTTAGACAAAACCCTAATACTAAGGCGTCATCTAGTTGCCCAATAAACGGGATAAAGTCTGGAATAATATCAATAGGATTGATGACGTATAGCAGACCGACTACTGCCGCTGAAATGGTTTTATAAGGAATATCGCGATAATTGCCTTGATAGTAATCTTTGACTAAGCTTACTAGTAGGAGCAAGTCTTTGGCATAACGCTCAAGCCCTCGACCATTTTCGAGCTGATCGCTTATTTTATCTTCCTTGCTGACAATCAGCTTAATACTATCTATTAAACCTTTTTCGTCTTCTGTCTTGTTTTTATCACTCATATTTATAGTCCTTGTTTATTGTTAGTTAGCCGTTAATCCACTCTTACTATAGCAAGAGTAATGGCAAGCGCCAAATAAGTGGTTAAGGTAATATGTAGCATTTTATTTATCAGTAATAGTTTAACAAGCGTACTATTGAGCTAGAATTAATAGTGCTTTATAAGCATGACATAAGCATAGTTGAGCAGCACATAAAGGATAAAAAATGAGCAAAATAGTTTCGGAACTCAGTCGTCGACAGTTCTTGCGGCACATAGGAGTTGGCGTAAGTGCCAGTTTGCTGGCTAGTCAAAGTATAGTTAGTGCTTGGGCGGACGATGAATTACTAGCAGCCAATAATTCTATAGCATTTACTAAGGATGAGCTGCCGATCGTTACGGTGAGTGAAAGTTCAAGCTATCAGCAAGTCGCTCAGACTGACCAATGTATTACTCCTAGTATTGATACTAGGCTATTTGCTAGCTCCAATGTCGGTAGTAATGAGGCTCGTAACGAAGTCGCCCTGCAACGTGTGGCCTGTGCCGGATTCAAAGTACAAAACCCCGAGATAGTTAGTCGGCAGTATTTGCGCTTTGCGGGTACTGATACGCGGCGGGCAAGTGACTTGCAGAATATCGCTACCGGCGCGATCAAAGCGCCCAAACTACTACTTGGAGTACGTGGCGGTTATGGCGCCTCTCGAATATTGCCATTGATTGACTGGGCGACGCTAGGTCATATCATGCAAGAGCGCGGCACCATATTAGCCGGATTTAGCGATGTGACTGCTATTCAATGTGCACTACTAGCCAAAGGGGGGATGAGCTCGCTTGCCGCCCCAATGCTCTACAGTGAGTTTGGTAAAAATAATCCCGATCAAGTCAGCTGTCGTAATTTTGTGGAAGCGCTTAGCAACCCTAAGCTGACTATCGATGTTAATAGTGCTGATTTAACCAATCCAAAACTACCTACTATTTTGGCCGATAATGAAGGGCAAACTATCACTGGCACTATTTGGGGTGGTAATCTTAGCGTAGTTTCTGCATTGACAGGAAGTGACTATCTGCCACGTATTGATGGCGGTATCGTCTTCTTAGAAGATGTCGGCGAGCAGACTTATCGTATCGAGCGCATGCTCTATGAATTGTATCTAGCAGGGGTGTTCAAAAATCAGCAAGCAATAGTATTTGGCTCGTTTTCGGGTACCGGCGAGGACAGCTATGACAAGCGTTTTGATGTGGCAACCGTGGTTCTTCAGCTGCATAAGCTAACAGGGCTGCCGATTTATAATGGCATGCGCTTCGGACATATCGCCCAAAAAGCTAGCTTTCCATTGGGAGCGACTTGCGAGATTCGTGCAAATAGTATTGGCGGCTATCAATTAAGCTTTTCGGATTATCCGACTATTGAGGCTAGTGGTGTGAGTGTTGAGGGGTTGTGGGCTTAAATAATGTGATATTGGTAGTAAAAATTTGTGATCAAGGACATGAGGACAGCTGTAATGAGTTATAAGCCGCTAAACAAGGAGCATAAATAATTGTGAGAATAATTAAAGCTAAAATTATTTATAGGGTAATAACTGTAGGCTTATCACTAGGGTTATCTTTATCTGTTTTGGCAGCAGATTTTGTAACTACTAAAAGCTTAGCAGAGCAAGGTAGTGCTTTAGCCCAGTATGAACTTGGTAAGATGTATGATTCTGGTGAAGCTGCGCCTTTTGATCCTGGAAAAGCAGCGGAATGGTATACCAAAGCTGCAGAGCAAGGTAATGCCCAAGCTCAGTATAGCTTAGGTGTAATGTACTACTACGGTATGGGTGGACTTCCTCAGGACTACAGTACTACGGCTAAGTGGTATGAAAAAGCGGCGATTCAAGGTGATATAGTGGCTCAAATTGATCTTGCTCAGTTATATACGGCTGAAGGTGAGCTCCAAGATCATGAAAAGGGTATTTATTGGCGGCAAATGGCTGCTAATCAAGGCAGCGTTTTTTCTCAATCATACCTAGCGATGTTGTACGATGATGGCGACGTGGTACCAAAAGATATAGACAAGGCCATTTATTGGTATAAAAAAGCGGCTGATCAAGGTGATGATGAGGCACAAGTTAATTTAGCTGATAAATACTTTAAGGGTGAAGGGGTTACTCAGAACTTAGCTAAAGGAATTGAGCTTTATTATCAAGCAGCTGAGCAAGGAAATACCTATGCTCAATTTAATCTTGGTGTAGCTCATGTGGAAGGTAAAGGAGTCAAACAGAATGAGCGCCAAGCGATTGAATGGTTCGAAAAAGCAGCAGAACAAGATTTCGATCAAGCTCAACTGGTTTTAGGTTTGATGCATTATAATGGTCAAGGTATACCACAAGATTACGCCAAAGCATTTGAGTGGTATGAAAAGGCAGCTAAAGATAGATATCTCTTCTCTCCTTACAGCGCTAATGCTTTAGCTCAATTCAACCTTGGCACTATGTATCAAGAGGGCAAAGGTGTGCGTCAAAGTGAAGTACAGGCCAAAGAGTGGTTCAGCAAAGCTTGTGATAATGGTGATCAAGGTGGCTGTGATCAATATCGAGAGTTAAATCAAAAAAGATAGGCTTTGAGTATTAGGCAGTTTTTGGGACAAGTCACCTTGTAATATTGCGGTATATTTTACGGTATATTCCAAATCTCAAAAACCAATCGACTTATGCAGCAACGGTTACGGATGCCAGTTTGGTTCCTTACCTTCTGTCCAAACTTAAAACAAGCTGCCACTAGTCAAAACTATGTTCCAAGCGGTTGGCGCTAGAAATAAGAAAAACTACCAGTCATCTGAAAGTTAACATAAAGAGATATTTATTTGCTATATCTAGTATAGAAACTCACCATTAAGAGATGAGAGAGATATAGTGGATAACGAGTTAACAGGAAGCAAATTAGCGCGCGCCATGCTAAGGCGTGGTGATAAAAATATATGGTGTGCTGTCGCTGATGAGAGTGATCAAGAAGCAATGGCTGATCTCAACGGTAATGACTTTACAGCTTACATCGTGAGGTTTGAAAACGGATGTTTTTATTGTAGTGGCGGTATGCCATGGTTGCATGCTGTACCAATTAAAATAGTGCCAATCACCTACCATGAATTAGTTTATTAACTGATACTGACTGAATAACCTGCTATTTAGAGTGGGTTTTTTATTGCCTGAATATCGTGTTTAGCCACTTACCGAAAATGACCCCATGGAGGCGGTCTAATGGTTCAAGGTCTTTTGGATAAATTACCGCAGCTTATGCACATTTCCACGACCGCGAAATTAAAGGTTTAGCCCATTTATTAGCCCAAAAACTTTCGAATTGATCCTAAAAGTACACCGATAAGTACACTGAGTGCACCCATCAAAAAAATTAAGTTGATTATCAATTACTCAACAGCCGATGATGGCCCCCACTACAGGTACCAGCTAACGCAAGTAAGGGTAGTGTGGGTAGCTAGTGAGATTGCATAATTGATTA
>CBETCF010000049.1:0-12132 GCA_965534785.1 uncultured Psychrobacter sp. | reverse complement strand
TTAGATAAGAAACCAACTAAATTGAAAGTCTAAGTAATCGACTCAACTGGTGCTACCACATCGGCGTTTTGACCACGATGACGTAGATAATGATCGAGCAATACGATTGCTAGCATCGCCTCAGCGATAGGCGTGGCTCGTACCCCAACGCAAGGATCATGACGGCCTTTAGTTAGCATATCGACTGCTTCCCCGTCAGTATTGATACTCTTGCCAGCAGTGGTGATACTAGAGGTTGGCTTAAGAGCGATACTGACGCTAATATCTTGACCTGAGGAAATACCGCCTAAGATGCCACCAGCGTGATTGGCAGTAAAGCCATCAGGGGTCATCTCATCACGTGCTTTATGACCGAACTGACCGGCGACCGCCATACCATCACCAATCTCAACGCCTTTCACCGCATTGATACTCATCATTGCATGGGCAATCTCAGCATCTAAGCGATCAAATACGGGCTCGCCTAAACCTACTGGTACGCCACTAGCGATGATTTCTAGTTTAGCACCACAGCTGGTACCTTCACGACGCAAACTATCAATCAAAGTCTCAAACCGCGTCACCGCCTCACTATCCGCGCAAAAGAATGGATTGCTATTGACGAATTCCCAGTCGATTTTACTCGGATCTTGCGCTTTACTATATTCATTACCAATTTGAGTAACATGACCCCGAATCTGTACGCCTAAGCGCTCAAACAAATACTTCTTGGCAATAGCACCTGCTGCTACGCGCATAGCAGTCTCACGAGCGGAAGAACGTCCGCCACCGCGATAGTCGCGAAAGCCATATTTCATACTATAAGTATAATCAGCATGGCCGGGACGAAAAGTATCTTTTATTTCGCTATAATCTTTTGATTTTTGATTGGTATTGCGAATCAATAGCCCGATAGAAGTACCTGTCGTTTTACCTTCAAATACGCCAGAGATAATCTCGACTTCATCGTCCTCTCGGCGCTGAGTGGAATACTTAGAAGTTCCCGGTTTGCGTCGATCTAAGTCAATCTGCAAATCGCTCGCAGCTAGCGCCATTCCTGGTGGCACGCCATCAACGATAGCTAGTAAACCTGCGCCATGCGATTCTCCGCAAGTGCTGACACTAAAAAGCTTTCCTATACTATTCCCTGCCATGTCTATCCTTAAACACCTAATACTATTAATTATTGATAATAATGCTTATAACGACTTTAATCGGCGTTATAAGCATCACTTTGTACGCAGTTATTAGCTCCCTCAATTCTTTAATTATTGAGTATTGCTAGCGTCTAATAACTGCACATAATGGGCAAATGCTTGACGATGTTCCATTAGCTCATCAAAGGTAATGGCAAAGATACCATGACCACCATGAGCGAACTTCAACCAATCGAACTGAATCTCAGGATAGGCTTGCATTAACGCCCATTCGCTATCGCCTACTTCACAGACAAGCAAACCTTCAGGAGTCAAATAATCAGCCGCCTCAAATAGAATCTTATGTACCAAATCCAGTCCATCTTGACCGGCAGCCAAGGCATGCTCAGGCTCATACAAGAATTCTGGCGGTAAATCTGCCATTATGGCCGCATCAACGTAGGGCGGGTTAGTCACGATAAGCTCATATTGGTTCTCAGCCGGTAATTTGCTAAATAAATCCGACTCGATGACGTTGACTTGATGCCCTAAGTCATGATGATCGACATTAACCATCGCCACCTCAAGAGCCCCTTTATCAATATCAGCAGCATCTACTAAAGCATCAACAAAACGCGTCGCTAGAGCAATAGCTATACAGCCAGAACCGGTACACAAGTCTAAGATACGCTCAGGCTGCGTCAACTGCTTCATCTCAAGCCCATGCTCAAAAAACTTAGTTGACTGCTCGCCTAGCTTCATTCCTAAAGGTTTTGCTAGCTCATTAGCATCGAAATAAGGATAGAATTGTTGGCGAATCAGCTCAGCTATTGGCGAACGTGGAATCAGCACGCGCTCATCAATATAAAAAGGTAAATCGCAGAAATAAGCTAGGTTAATTAGATAGCTCAGAGGTTTACGCTCAGCGATACGCTGCTCTAACAGCTCAAGTACCGACTGCTTCTCTGAGGAAGTCAGACGGCAATCTAGTATTTGCTCATTCGCTGACCAATCGAGTGATAAAGAATGTAGAACGATAGCGGAAGCTTCGGCGAACTCATCAGTTGTGCCTTGTGCGACTACTACATCATAGTTACGCAATTGAGTAACGCTAAAGCGGATAAAATCACGGATAGTGACTAGCTGCTGACGTGCCTCTTCAAGCTCGCTATGGAAATTAGCAAATTCGCCGTGCTCAGTATCGTCGCCATCAAAATCATCATCAGATAAATGATCACCATTATAGTCATATTGATTTTGGTTCTGTTTCTGAAACTCTTGTGCGCTGATTATCTGCTCGTCTGCCATAATGCCTCTTTGATAATTTGTTTAATAACTTTGATAGAGTAAATTTTATTCATTGCATTATAGACTTAAACACCGTATGACGCCAATCAATACACTATCCTACAATCACATTTACTAGCGCAAAAACTGGCTTGACTTAACCTGATTTTAAACTCTGCTAATATAGAGCTGTATTTGTATATAGATACCTCTTAAAGTGCTATGGATAGATTTCAAGCAATACAGTCGTTAGATTATAGCTAGATTATTGCTCTCTTGTTAGCAATACGTCAACAGCTGACGCCTTGCAAGCAATTACTACAAAAAGATGTGTCAAAAGTTTGCGAAGCATCCAGATTATGCGCATAATACCCCAATCGTAACCCTCAATTTGTGACTCTATACTATGAAAATAAAACCTATTGTTACCGCTATATCGATTGCTACCCTTAGCTTAACTGTCAGCGTCAGTGCTTTCGCTGCGCCTGCAGAGAATCTACCGAGTATCGCTAGTCTATCTGGCATAAATCTAGAAGAGAGCCGTAGCAGCTCAATCGATGAAGGCAACACCCGTATTACTTTACCCAGCGATACCGCAAAGTCTAGTACTAAGCCGCAAGCAAAGCGCTCGCCGGCCCCTGATAGCATGGGCCAGCTTATTGATAGTAAGCGTGCCAGTCAAGCTAATGCCGTTGCCGCTGACAATATGAGTGTAGAAGAGCTTACTTTAAAAGACGAGCAATCTGATAGTACTGATGACATCAGTGAAGGCCAAGCGGTTGCAGGTCCAGAGACTAGCGCCGACATCTCAAATTTTGAGGTGACTGATAACGCTCAACTACAAAATATCGGTGACAACTCTGCTATCAAGAGTATCGAAGATAAAGACGGTAAAAGGTACACCACCCTGAACCTGTCTAATTATGCTAAACAAGTTAATAGCTCGACTTGGTCGCCAAACATGAACGTCAACTCAGCGATGACTATCAAACTACAAGCTCTGCTAGACTGGAATCATGCTTCTCCTGGTCCTATCGATGGTGGCTGGGGTATGAACAGTAAAAAAGCTTTGGTCAACTTCCAAAACATGAAAGGTCTACCAGCTACTGGCAAGATGGATCAGAAAACTTGGAATGCCTTGATTAAGAATATCCCTGCTAACAAGCCAGTACTAGTGACCTATACTATTACTGAAGAGGATGTGAAGACTAATTTTGCTACTTTGCCCTCTGGCTCCGAAGCTAAGTCAAAAGTGAAAGGCTTATATTATCAAGATATCAAAGAGATGCTAGGTGAACGTTTCCATATGGATATCCGTTACCTTGATAAGTTGAATAAGAATAAAAACTACAAGGTTGGCGAAACTATCACGGTCCTAAATAATCGCGGGCCTTTAAACCAGCGTATCAACCGCGTAGTCGCCAATAAGGCTGACAAGACTCTGTATGCTTATAATGGCGATAAATTGGTGGCGGCTTACCCGACTACCATCGGTAGTACAAGCACACCTTCACCACAAGGCAGCTTCAAAATTGTTAATAAAGTAAAAATGCCGTGGTACAAAGCGACGGTTGGTAAAGGTAGCGACAAAAAAGTACATATGCTGCCACCAGGACCTAACAGTCCAGTAGGAGTGGTCTGGATGGGACTGTCAAAACCTTCCTACGGTATTCACGGCTCACCTAAGCCTGAAGGTATCAGTCGCCAAGCGTCAGCAGGTTGCGTGCGTCTGACCAACTGGGACGTGCTAGAAGTCTATGCCAATATTGAAAATGGCGCGACCGTTGAGCTACAGTAAGTTACTCTAAGTTAAACGGCTAGGAATTAAGACAAAAAAACAGCATCTAATTAGGTGCTGTTTTTTATATTCTGTAACAGTGTTTTTTATGATTATAAGCTCAGTACTAAAGTCAGTACTAAAGCTTGAAGCTAATCAGTACCAGATATAGCTTTATAGCCTTCTTCATTGCCAGTGATGCTAGCTACTTTTTTGGTAAAGAATAACCCAACCGGAATAGAAACTACCAACCCTGCGGCTATTGCCATTTGGATATGAGGAATTTGATTCAGTCCTGTCACTAAAGCTGCAATCATAAGCACGCCGACGATGACAGTAGCTGCGATAGAATAAATAACAGAGAATAGTGGCCAGTTCATGATGTAATCCTTATATTTTTTGTGGGTATAGTTACTTTATACCTTAAATCCACAAAATTAGTAAGCCTTTGTTTTAGACTTCACAGCCCATAGAATTAACTGATTATCAGTTAAAACCATGCTATAATTAGGGAGTTATCTATCGAATAAAAAAAGCTTAAAAGCTCTCTTTTAGAGCTATTTTTTTCTAAAACTAGTTATTTTTCTTGCAAAAATAATCCAATGCTAATCATTTTTATTACTACTCTCCTCTTTATTCTTCTAGTCATAAAAACTTATACCCTTTGAACTAATTATCTTTACAATAGTGACTTTTTCTTCGCCTCTAAGAAAGCTCAACTCCTATGACTTCGAAACGTGATACTACGACGCAATCAGCCATTACTAGCGATAACAGTGACGAATTAAAATCGTCAACAGCTGAGCAAAATCAAAGCTCAGATTTTCTAGACGGTGACTTTCCAGAATGTTGCGTATTAGAAAGCAACTCTTTAGAAAATGACTCTCAAAATGCCGATTCAGTAAATAATTCCAATGATGAGCAAGCACAAGATGATCATAACAAAGAAGACGATAGTCACTCAAAAGAAGCTAAGATTTACTATCCTGATTCAAAAGCGACAATAACCGCTATTAGCGAAGAAGAAGTTTTAGTTACTGTTGAAAATAGCACTCCCGAAACTACACATTCTGAGAGTATCCATTCTGAACTCTCTACGTCTAAAACAGCTGAGTTGGAAACTACTGAAGCTAATAAAGCTGATAGCCTAGTGATTCTAGCGAGTGATACTGACGATAGAAGCATAGAGAATAACGATAAAATAGCTGACTCTGTAAAAAATGATAGCGAAGAGAGCAGAAATGAAACCGAAAATGAGATTGAGGAAGATACCGAGAAGGAAGAAAGCGCTGACGAAGAAGTAAAAGAAAAAAAGGAAGCCAAGCTTGAATCCTACAAACAGTTTGTCGCTGAGCAATTTAGCAACCAAAAAGTAGATTATCCAGAAGTACGAGTCAGAATCGAAGCCAATGCGCTACCGAGTAAAATGTATTTTATTATGAACATTCTCTCGGCGATTATTGCTAGTTATGGCTTAGTGACTAACTCAGCGGCGGTAGTTATCGGCGCCATGTTAGTGGCTATGATGTTAGGGCCTATCACTGGCGTGGCGCTAGCTATTATTGACCACCGTATGCCGCTATTGTGGAAGTCGCTATTTACGGTGGTAGCAGGTGTCTCATTAGTAGTACTAGTAGGCTTTTTGATTGGTCTGCTGCATAACGATCAGCCCTTAACTGCTGAGATATTATCTCGTACTCAACCTACTTCCATGGATTTAATGATTGCCCTAGCCGGTGGAACGGCTGGCGCTTATGCGATGGTTTCTCCGCACCTATCTGTCGCGGTGGTTGGTGTTGCTGTAGCTACTGCTTTGGTGCCCCCTTTAGCTGCTAGTGGCATCTTATTCGCGCATAGTGAGATGCAGCTTGGTTTAGGAGCACTGCTATTAGCCATCACTAACATTATCGCTATTCAGTTTACCAATGCGCTAGTGCTTTGGCTGCTAGGCTTTCGCCGTTTGGTCGATGATGACTACAAATCAAGTAATTATTTGACCTTCTTACGCCGCAACGCAGTAACGCTATTATTGCTTGCCGTACTCGGTACCTACTTGAGTATCAATCTACAAACCAATGCTAAGCAACAGGTGTTTGAGAGTAGTACTAAAGAGGCTATAAGTAGTTACTTTATCGATAAAGGCAATGTATTAACCAATACTCAGTTTGATACCTCAGACGAAAATCAAGTGGTGAGAGCAGTCATTCGCGGTGAGACGACTCCTAGCTCCTATGATGTGCGTCAAATTGAGGAGATAATCACTGAAAATATGGCTGCCAACTTTCCAGAGTATCTACCGATCAAAATTCAATTACGTTATCTGCCGGTACAAGTCATCGAAGCTAATCCATTAGTGACCGATAAGCTCGATAAAACCGATGCAGCTATTTTGACCAATTAACAGCGCTAAAAGTCACTATTTGCGAATGTTCAACACTCACGGTATGTGCTAAAATCGCGGGCAAATTTATATATTCTATGACGGCCTAACTGTCGTCTTAATTGTCTCTAAAATCTATAATACTATTCTTTATTAAGGAGCCGCTGTGAGCCAGCCTTTTCGCTCAGCCGATATTCGTCAAGCTTTCATTGATTTTTTTGTGAGCAAGCAGCACACCCCTGTCTCCTCATCGAGCCTTATTCCGCATAACGACCCAACATTATTGTTTACCAATGCTGGTATGAATCAGTTCAAAGAGACTTTTTTGGGTTTAGAGCCACGCGACTATACTCGGGCGGTCACCTCACAAAAATGCGTCCGTGCCGGTGGCAAGCACAATGACTTAGATAATGTCGGTTATACCGCGCGTCATCATACTTTCTTTGAGATGCTAGGGAATTTCTCTTTTGGCGATTATTTCAAACAAGCCGGCATTGCTTATATTTGGGAGTTTTTAACCTCCGATGATTGGCTAGCTATCGATAAAAGCCGTCTCTATGTCACTATCTATGAGACTGACGATGAAGCCTTTGATATTTGGCATAAAGAGATCGGCTTGCCAGCAGAGCGTATTATTCGCATCGGTGATAACAAAGGCGCTCCTTACGCCTCTGATAACTTTTGGACGATGGGTGATACCGGTCCTTGTGGTCCTTGTACCGAAGTGTTTTATGATCACGGTGCTGAAATCGAAGGCGGCTTGCCGGGTACTCCTGAAGAAGATGGCGATCGCTACATCGAGATTTGGAACTGTGTCTTTATGCAGTTCAATCGCCAAAAAGATGGCACTATGCTGCCATTGCCTGCGCCTAGTGTCGATACCGGTATGGGTCTTGAGCGTATTAGCGCCATTATGCAAGGTGTCCACGGCAACTATGAAATCGATCTATTCACCCATTTGATGGATTCAGCCGCAAATATTTTAGAAATTAAAAACGAACAGCAATCTTCCTTGAAAGTCATTGCCGATCACATTCGGGCAGTATCCTTTTTGATCGCTGATGGCGTGATGCCAAGTAATGAAGGCCGAGGTTATGTATTACGCCGAGTGATTCGCCGCGCGGTACGCCATGGTAATAAACTAGGTGCAGAAAGCGACTTCTTTTATAAAATGGTTGCGCCTTTAGTCTCTGAGATGGGGGAAGCTTATCCTGAACTAAAAGACAAACAAAGCGTGATTGAAAACGCCATTCAAAAAGAAGAAGCGCAATTTGCCAAGACGCTAGCACAAGGCTTACGTCTGCTTGCCACTGAGCTTGAAGCTTTGCAAGATGGCGATACTCTCTCTGGCGCTGCGGCATTTAAGCTCTATGATACTTATGGCTTCCCGCTCGATTTGACTGCTGATATTACCCGTGAACGTGGCATCATTATCGATGAAGAGGAATTTGATGAGCACATGCAGGCGCAGCGAGATCGCGCGCGTGATGCGGGCAAGTTCGATGTCGATTATAGCAGTGTTATTCAAGTCGATAGCCCAACCGAATTTATCGGCTACGATTGTTTAGCCGATGAAAACGTCAATATCATGGCTTTATATCATGATGGCGATGCCGTTGCGGAGCTACAAGAAGGCGCTGAGGGTGTTATCGTTCTTGATCGCACACCCTTTTATGCCGAAGGTGGCGGCCAAGTCGGTGAGCTTGGTGAGATACGTAGCGAGTCTGGCGTTTTTGAGGTACAAGACACCAAAAAATCTGGCCAAGCTATTATCCACTATGGCGTGGTCAGCATGGGTACTATTAATGCTAATCAATTAGCAGAAGCGCAAGTGCTATCCAGTATTCGTGCCGCTAGTGCCAAAAACCACTCAGCCACTCACCTTCTGCATGCCGCACTACGTCAAATACTAGGCGACGCCGTCAGTCAAAAAGGCTCGCTAGTGTCAAGTGAAGTGCTACGTTTTGATTTCGCTTATGACAAACCCGTTAGTCCAGCTGAAATCAGCCAGATTGAGCGTTTAGTTAACGAACAAATTCAAGCTAATACTCCAGCCTGTATCGAAAACATGGCTATCGATGAAGCGATGGAAAAAGGTGCAGTAGCTTTATTCGGCGAGAAGTACGGTAGTGAGGTTCGAGTGCTAACGATGGGCACAGAAAAAATTGTCAATGATAAACGTCAGCCTTTCTCTATCGAGTTATGTGGCGGTCTACACGTTCAGCGCACTGGTGATATCGGTCTGTTAAAGATTACTAGCGAGGCCGGTATTGCTGCTGGTATCCGCCGTATCGAAGCGGTCACTGGTATGGGCGCTATCAAATATATTCAACAAAACGATCAGCAGCTTGCGACTTTAGCCGGTCAGCTAAAAGTGAAACGTCCACAGGTTGCTGATCGTGTACAAACGATGGCGGATAAACAGCGCGAGCTAGAAAAACAGCTTGAGCGTTTACAGCAAAAACTTGCTAGCGCACAAGCAGCAGACTTGTTAAGTGACGTTCAAACTATCGCCGGTACGCCAGTGCTTATTAGTACCTTAAGCGGTATAGATGGCAAGTCGATTCGCCCATTGATGGATGATATCAAGTCTAAGCTCCCTGACAGTATCATTGTGCTGCTTGGTGACAAGGATGAACAATTAGCCCTAGCTGCTAGCGTGGCTAAGTCTATGACTGCGCGTATTAAAGCTGGTGATATCATTCGTCACTTAGCTGGAGAGCTTGGCGGCAAAGGTGGCGGTAAGCCTGACTACGCTCAAGGCGGTGCACCAAAAGCGGCTAATACTAACGCCGTAATAGCAGCGTTACCGGCTTGGATTGAATCTCAGCTTGGCTAAGACTTTTGAAGTCTGCATTGATAATCTAAAAGCAAGTTTATACAGCAACATGACTTTTATATGGTAGTTAATTGCACTTGGTTATAGTATTGATAATTAATTGCCATATATCTAAGCGCGGTAGTGACTTAAATTTGTAGCGCGAGTATGGTATAAAGGTCGACGTTCAAATAATAATATGGCTTTATCATTTTTGACGTTAATTAGAACTATGATTGGCTTTAATTAACGCTGATAAACGATAATTAATGAATAACAGGTAAATTCTTATGGCGTTAATAGTACAAAAATACGGCGGCACGTCAATGGGTAGTATTGACCGTATCAAAAATGTCGCTAAACGCGTTAAACGTTGGCACGATAATGGTCATCAAATCGTCGTTGTCGTATCCGCCATGAGCGGCGAAACCAACCGTCTAATCGATTTAGCACGCCAAATTAGTAACGACCCTGATCCTCGTGAGTATGATCAAATGGTTTCTACTGGCGAGCAAGTCTCTATTTCACTACTCGCTATGGCTATCAAAGAGCTAGGAGTTGGCGCACGCTCATTTACTGGCCGTCAAGTTGCGATTAAAACCGATGGCTCACACAACAAAGCCCGTATCGAAAGTATTGATGACGAAAATATCCGTGAGCAATTAGATGCTGGTAACGTCGTTATCGTTGCAGGCTTTCAAGGTGTCGATGAACAAGGTAATGCTACTACTTTAGGCCGCGGTGGCTCTGACACTACCGGTGTTGCTATTGCAGCGGCGCTAGGAGCGGATGAATGTCAAATTTATACCGATGTCGACGGGGTTTATACCACTGATCCACGCGTCACTTCTAAAGCTAAGAAACTTGAAAAAATAACCTTTGAAGAAATGCTAGAAATGGCTAGCCTTGGCTCTAAGATCTTGCAAATCCGCTCAGTAGAGTTTGCTGGCAAGTACGGGGTACCGCTGCGGGTACTCTCTAGCTTTGATGAAAACAATGACGGTAGTTTTGATCAAGAGTTTCAAGACACTGTCGGCACCCTAATTACGATAGACGAAGGAGACAACATGGAACAGGCAATCATCTCAGGTATCGCCTTTAACCGAGACGAAGCAAAAATTGTCGTACGCGGCGTCCCTGATCACCCCGGTATTGCCTCAGCAATCCTCACGCCTATTGGCCGTGCCAATATCGAAATCGATATGATTGTGCAAAACTTATCAACCGGCGGCACCACTGACTTTACCTTTACAGTCAATCGCAGTGACTTAGATAAAGCCATGAAAGTGCTCAATGATGAAGTCAAAGATGAGATTGGCGCTAAAGAGATATTAGGCAATGACGAAGTGGTCAAAATCTCTTTGGTCGGTGTTGGTATGCGCTCACATGCTGGTGTCGCTAGCCTAATGTTCCAGACTTTAGCTGAAAATAATATCAATATTCAAATGATATCGACCAGTGAAATCAAAGTCTCTGTGCTGATTCAAGATCAACATTTAGACAAAGCGGTTAAGTCATTACATACCGCCTTTGGTCTTGATCGTGAAGATGGCGATAGCCAAGTAGCTGGACAGTAGCGGCTGTAAGAATTTAGTCATCTGCCAGTATTTGGCTGACTGATTAAAACTACTAATGGCAATAAATAATTAATACTCTGACAGAACCTTTATAGGTTCTGTTTTTTATGCCTTTAAACACTAAACACTGATCAGTACTCATCATTCATGATACTTTATCTAGTAGTATTGTTAAAATCCGTGACAGCATAGGTTATGGCACTTATAATGGGGCCTTCATTTGGGCAAATGAAATCTATAATTTTCATTAGTGGTTATTATTTTTGACGATTTAAGTTAATAAATAGCCTGCTAGTGATTCATTCAGTGATATCCTGTAATTGAGAAGTAATATGAGAAGTATTAATTTTTTATTGCGACATAAGGAGTGTGACGCATGTTAATTTTGACTCGCCGTGTGGGCGAAACTTTAATGATTGGCGATGAAGTCAGTGTGACGGTTTTAGGCGTCAAGGGCAATCAAGTACGTATTGGCGTGAATGCCCCAAAAGATATTGCCGTGCATCGCGAAGAGATTTATCAACGCATTCAGCAAGAGCGTACGGTACAATCACAGATGCAACATCTTGAGCAAGGCAGTTTTGCGCCGTCTTTTGATGATGAAGATTATTTTAATCGTTAGAGTTTTAATTGCTAAAATAGAGCTTGGTAGCTGATGGTTTATTAACGACCATCGCTATCAGCTATAAATTCTTATCCCTTTAATTTGCTTTGAGGTCACCTACTATGAGCATCCGCCAATCAGACGTCTCGGCTCTACTCAATGGCTTAAATAAAAAAGCTTTAGGTTTCAACGATGTTATCAGCTTTATCGATGATTTTTATCGTTATGCGCCAGCACCCTTTGTCAATGGTATGCAGCATAATGCCGCTGGCGAACACGAAGGTAGCGCCAAAATTTTTGGCTTTGCAAAGCATCACAAGCTAAGTCATATTGATACGCTTAAGCTATTTGGTGAGCATTATGAGAAGGTTCAAGCAACTCCTAATGGTACCGATCACGCTAATATTCGCAACTTTTTACATTGGGGCTGGCAAGGATTTTTGATGCAGAAAAACCCGCTAACGTTACGTCCAACGGTAGATACTACAGCGCTGTAGATAAATTCTCTTTAGCATGAGTTGATAAGATTTAGCTAATAAAAACCCCACGCTATGATAAATAGCGTGGGGTTTTT
>CBETCF010000048.1:0-12179 GCA_965534785.1 uncultured Psychrobacter sp. | reverse complement strand
TTTAAGTTGTGTTAGTAGTTTTAAAAGATGAAATTATGCTTTATGGATTTATGTCACTGAAAGTTATTAAGCTAGTAAGTAGCTAGGGAAAATAATTTTGACAGTGCTTTTACCTTACTATAAATAGTAAGGTGAATAGAATCGCATAAAGATAGCTGTACAGATAAGAGGGTATAAAGAAGTGTGGTAACGCAAATAGCTAGAGCTTAGCCGAACCTTTGCGAGGTCATCACTGTCATAACATTAACTACTTCAATCTTCAAAAACTTATTTATATCTAGATGGGACATGTTGATTCCTCCATTGGTTATGGCTAATGATCATCAGATGAGCTTAGCAGATTAATTAAATTTACCTTAAAGCTTATTAACAATAACAAGACTTATAAAGTAGTTAGACAACTATAAGGTTTTAAAAATAAAAGTCAATATTTATTTTTAATTTAAATTTAATGATAATTGACATCCTATTTTATAAATAACGAAAGTTAATACTTATAAGATAATAATCAGCTTTAAATAGTTAGTTAATTTAAAATGAAATATTAATCTATAACAATTTTTACTTTATAAAGTGACTAGCGACTTCGACCAATAAAGCCGCAGCAATTAAAATAAATATCATGGCGCAAGCACGATTGAGCCAAGTTAGACGATTACCAACATCAAGCCAGCCGGCCAATTGTTTACCGCCAACGGTATAAACTAGCTGCCAAATGCTTTCACTCAAAAATAAGCCAAAAGTTAGCAGGATGTACTGTGGCCAAAGTGGTGCACTAAAATTAATAAACTTAGGAAAAAAGGCCGCAAAGAATAGAATAGCTTTCGGATTAGATAAAGAAACCCAGACGCCCGTACGAAACAGCTTTGAATTACTAGGAATGACCTTGACTGCAGCACTAGATAAGCTGCGCGGCTTCAGTGGTTTTTGGCTCGGGTAACCTCCTTTAGCAGCATCATTGTCTGAGTAACCAGAGCCTACCTCTGCACTCATAGCACTAGCCTCTTCCATCAAGCTGCTATCACCAGTATCGCGCCATGACAGAATGCCCAAATAGATGAGATATACAGCGCCTACTGTTTTGATAACCTCTAACAGCCAAGGTGACTGACGACTGATAGCATCGAGGCCAAGCAGCGTTGACAATAGCAGGATAAACAGCCCAAGACTCAAGCCTGCCAATGTCCAAAGGGTACGCTTCACGCCATAATTTAGCCCATATTGAAAGGCTAGTAGCATATTAGGGCCTGGGGTAGCAGAGATAAAAAAGGTGCTAAAAAAGAATATCGTAAATAGATGCCAAGACATCAATAACCCCTACTTCGCTGTACAAAAATTATTAGAATTGAGCCAAAAAATAAACACCGTCGTATAGACGGTGTTTATTTAAGGGTTATTATACTCTTAATTGTTCAAACTTATTAGCTTAGCTAACCGTACAACTATCCAATAATTTCTGTAAGAAATCATCGCAACATGCTATTTCACTTAGCTCGACATATTCATCAGCCTTATGCGCTTGTTCAATACTGCCCGGACCACAAATAATAGTTGGAATACCGGCATCGGTGAACTGTCCACCTTCGGTAGCATACGCGACTTTATGGCGCTCCTTATTCTCTACTAGCGCTACTATTAGCTGTTGTAGCTCATCATTGGTACTATCGGTCATTGCTGGTACGCTCTCTTCTTGCAATAATTCAATACCTGTCTCTGGTGCGCGCGCTTGCATCTGCGCGTTTAATTCAGCAATTTTCGCTTGAATAGGGGCGAGAACATCGGCCTGAGTCATATGCGGCAAGTTACGATAATCAAAGGTAAACTCGCAAAGATTGGGTACGATATTGGTTGCGGTACCACCTTGAATAGTGCCTACCGATAGCGTCGAATAGGGCACATCAAATAACTCATCGTTATCCTCTCGACCCGTAAACTGGTCAGCCAAGCTATCGACATAACCCACCAATTTACTAGCATAGCTGATTGCATTGACGCCTTGATTGGTTAAGGAGGAATGCGCGGATTTGCCATGGACGCGGCAACGATAAACGGCGATACCTTTATGCGCCACTACCATCGTCATCAAGGTTGGCTCACCTACGATACAATAATCAGGCTGAATACCGCGTGCTTGTAGATCAGCTAATATCAATGGCGCTCCTAAACAGCCTACTTCTTCATCAAAGGATAAAGCCAGGTGTAGAGGACGGTGTAGTTTGCCAGCTTTAGACAACTTTACCGCTGTTGGTAATAAGGTTAACGTACAGGCAATAAAGCCCTTCATATCGCAAGACCCGCGCCCGTAAAGCTTATCGCCACGAATCTCAGCCTTAAAGGGATCGGAGGTCCAATCCTGACCGTCAACGGGTACCACATCCGTATGCCCAGACAATACTAGACCAGCATTGATGATATCGGCGTCTTTACCCGCTGGTACAGTGACAAATAAATTGGCTTTATTTTTCTCGTCATTAAAAGTTAAATCAACGGTTAAGTCCAACTGCTCGCAGTAGTTCTGCACCTCTTTGATTAGTGCCAAGTTTGAGTACCGACTGACGGTATCAAAGCTTATCAAACGCGATAGCCAGTCAATACTATTACTAGGATAGTTAAGGTTAGGCATAATTTGCTTGTTACTTTTATCATCTGTGTTGATAGACATAGGACATCCTTATCACGGCACAAAAAAGAGATTAGCCTTTTTGCATTGAGCGTTGTTGCAACGCTTTTACTTGCTCATCTAAGCCTACGATTGGGCCTTCGACGGGAATATTGGGAGCAACTTCTTGAATAGCTAAAGCATTTATTGGCGACGATGACTCTACGCCCATCTCATTCATCCACTCGCCCAATTGTTTAGAGGAGCTGATATAAACGATACGGCCAAGACCGGCCCAAGCATGGGCAGCTGAACACATCGCACAATGCTCACCTGAGGTATAAACTACTGCTTTTGCACGAGCGTCGCTAGTCATATTTTGCGCCGCCCAACGCGCTACCGCAATTTCAGGATGATAAGTGGCATCAACGCTATTGGCACGATTACGGTCTTCATTCAGAATAGTTCCATCGGCAGCAACCAGTACGCTACCGAAAGGCTCATCGCCTGCTTCTAAAGCTTCAGCCGCCAGCTCAATGCAGCGCTGCAAATACTTTTTATCATTATCATTTATCATGGTTTATACTCCTAATCATTGTTATCTGTCAGTGTTACTTATACTCATAACTCTGTTAAGAGGGGTTATTTTGATTCATAATATCAATGACTGGCGGCATAGGTTTGGGCAACTTACCCTCAGCCTGTAACTCTTTAGTCGTTTTGGCATCTATCGGTAAGCCAGCAATCAATGCTAACTCTTTCACCGGTTTGCGCTGGCGAGTAGCAAAACTAACTGGAACCATCCGTGCAAACTCATAAATATAAAGGTAAGACTCCTCGCCGCCTTCGAACTCATCATCCTCTTCCAAGCGAATCGCGCCAATCTTGGCCAAATCTGAAAGCATCTCGTTCTCTTCCGCAGTCAAACGACAATCAGTAATACCAAAACCGGTCATAAAACCATTAGCCCACTGTTTCAATGCCATCACACGCTCGTACAAATCGTGTTCATCATCTGGCACTAAAGGCGTATAGGAGTAAGCATCATCCTTATCTTTTAGCTGAAAGACGGTATCTTCTGCCTCTTCGGTCAATAGTGTTAGCGCAGGTTCCGGCAAAGCTTCAAAGCTTAGCTCACTTAATACCGCTGCCCAACCTGCTTCATCAGGCGCATTACAAGCGGTCATAAGTCCTGTCATCAAACCGTGTATCTCACTGATAGTCACATCCGTCCAGTCTTCAAAGGCTTCTGACCAAGTGTTCCAGCCTGAAATGTTATCATTCATAAATAAATCCTGATTAAAAATAAGTTGATGATTAAATAATAATTATTAAACCAATGAGTTCGAAGTATAAAATTTGAGTAAACTATAATTAAAACTTACAGCTTGAACTATAAAAGCCAATTACTTTGTTGATATAGATATTATGAGGTCACTTATGGCATTATTAAATGCATAAAGCCCATTCATTCACATAACGCTTATTAAGGATAAAAACTGACTATGTATGATCAATTAAAAATCTTAGAAAAAATGATACTCGACATAAAAAAACAACATCAACTGGTCAGTGGTGAGCTAAATCACCTAAAAAAACAACCTCATACCGACCCAAAAGAGCTTTCAAGCCTTAAAACTCAACTTAACAGCAGCGTAAATGAACGTGATACTGCCAAAAAACAATTAAACGATCTTGATAAGCGCTATCAAAGCTTGGCCGAAGCGCATCATATGATTGGTGAAGAGCAAGATAAACTGAACCAACAATTGAGCGACTTGCAACAGAAAAATAATGAGCTAGAACAAATTAATAAACAGCTAGAGCAACAGAATAAAGAAGTACATCAACAAATAAATGAGGTTAAACAACAGAACGATGACTTACAGCGAAAGAACCAGTTGGCCGCTGAGCGTACTCAAGTCGTTTTGCAACGTTTAACCCGTATCGATCAAATGGATAGCTAGTAGCTTTTACATTTAATTTCCAATTCGCTATTTTCAACATAGGACTTTTTATGACTGATAACCGTACCGATACTCAAAATACTAGTAACAAAAACGGCGCTAAGCTCGATGCAAAACCAGCCGATAAGACAGCTAACCCTGTGAATAAAAGCAGTAAGGGGGTTAATAGCGATAACGCTAATACAAAGCCAGCCGCGCCCCAAATTAAAAAGCTTGATATTGCCATTGCTGGGACTACTTACGTCATTTTCTGTCCTGCGGATGAAGAAGCGGAGCTAAGAGCGGCTGAAACCTATCTTAATAACTTTGTTACTAATATCAAAAAGGACGCGCCAAAGTTAAATCAAGAAAATCTCTTAGTACTTTCTTGCTTAAATTTATATGAACAAATCAATACTCATAAAACCACAGAAACTGAAAGTCAGCAGCAGAGCAAGCAAAATGAGCAGCTATTAAATAAAATCATGCAAGAGGCGCATTCAGTCCTTTAGGCCTTTTCTTGATGTGGTTTTTTAGCAAAGCTGATTTCACTGATAAACCTTACCCGCATGAAAATCGGCTTGATGTTCATAGTTACAGAAGAATAGTTCACTGCTTTTAGCAGTAGTTTTATCAATATTCTCGCTAGCCATCTGACCATCAGTGATGCTTGCTGCTGCGCTATTGGTCTCTAACACACCACGATATTCGGCAAGACTATGACCACAAAAGTCGCAATTACGCAGCGTAGTGACATCGCCTTTTTTCGGCATCATACTTTTCGGTGCGCGTGGATACATGAACTTATAAAAAATCCACATACAGATCCAGATGATAATAATGGTTGTGATAACAGCGAACACGGCAACACTCCTTTTAGTAGCAATTAACGATCTATTTATAGCAGAGCGTTTTTAATCTTTTATAAGCAATCATCAGTCTTTTATAACTAGGATTTTACGGTAAGTGAGGCGCTTAGCATAGGACGCATTTACATAAAAAAACTGGCCTCATTAAGCCAGTTTTTTATTTTAAAGTTCTAGTCTTATAATTTTATAACTGTAATTCGCTAATATCAGCAACCGTCAGAAATAAAGCTCGAACTTGCTTAAGTAACGCTAAACGATTTGCTTTCAATAAGGCATCTTCACTATTAACCATAACACTATCAAAGAATTGCGTTAATGGCTGATCTAAGCTAGCCAAAGCCTGTAATACTTGCGTGTAATCGGCCTTAGCTAACAATGGCGTTACCGTAGTTTGCGCTTGCTGAACGGCTTGATACAAAGCTTGCTCAGCCGGCTCAGATAACAGCGCTTCATCGACCTTATCAGCAACTTCCCCTTCTGACTTAGCAATAATATTAGCCACACGCTTGTTAGAATCCGCTAGCATAGACGCTTGTGGCAGCTCACTAAAAGACTGCACCGCGCGAATACGCTGATCAAAATCAAGTGGCATATGCGGATTTATCGCTTGCACCGCTTGAATAGTATCAACGCTGACGCCTTGCTCAGTATACATAGCGCGATAACGCGAATTTAAGAATGCTATTACTTGGGTGAAAGTATCGCCCATTTTAGCAATCTTACTACCTTCGCTACTGCTATAGTTCTTTATCGCTTGTTCTACTAAAGCTACTAAGTTAATAGGCAACTGTTTTTCGATCAAAATGCGCAGGATACCAATAGCGGAACGACGTAAACTAAACGGATCTTTTGAGCCCGTAGGCGCTTGATCGATGGCAAAGATACCCACTAAGGTATCCAACCGATCGGCTAAAGCTAAACAAATACCAATAGGCGTTTGCGGTAATACATCGCCGCTGAACTTAGGCAGGTATTGCTCTTCAATACTGGCAGCGACCGCTTCAGGCTCGTCATTGAGACGCGCATAGTAAGTGCCAGCGATACCTTGCAATTCTGGATACTCGCCCACTAATGAGCTTGCCAAATCTGCTTTCGCGAGCATGGCGGCGCGTACAGTTTCATCAATATCAATTGTCTGACCTTGCTCTTGCATTAAAGCCGCAATGAAGGCGGCAAGCTTAGCAATACGCTCAGACTTCTCCCAAATAGTACCGAGCTGATCTTGGAATACTCGCGTCTTCAGACTTTCGGTCATCGCAAACAGCGGTTGCTTTTGATCTTGTAAAAAGAAAAACTCAGCATCAGCCAAACGTGGGCGCACCACTTTCTCATTACCTTCGATAATTTGTCTGGGGTCTTTTGACTCAATATTAGTAATAAAAATAAAGTACGGTTGTAGCTTGCCTTCTTTGTCCGTCAGACAGAAATACTTTTGATCCGCTTGCATGGTTGAGATAAGCGCTTCTTGCGGCACTTGTAAAAAGCGCGGCTCAAAGCTAGCTCGTAGCGCAATTGGAAAATCGACCAATGCCGTTACTTCATCTAACAACTCTGCTGGAATAATAGCATTAGCATTGACTTGATCAGCTAAAGTCTTCACTTGATTATTAATCAGCGTACGACGCTTATCAAAATTGGCAATGACTTTTAGACTATTCAATAATGATTCATAATTATCAGCATGATCTATCTCATGATAATCAGGGCTATGGAAGCGATGACCTCGTGTTTTTGTACCACTTTGATGACCTTGGATAGTGGCTTCAATGACTTTGTCGTCTTGCATTAGAACCACCCACTGCACCGGACGCACGAACTCTTCTCTTGAAGCGCCTGAACGCATCCGCTTGGCAATCGGTAGATTATCTAGCGCGGTCTGAAAAATATTAGGGAGCAATTCAGTCGTCGCTTGACCGTGAATGGTTTGCTCGTAGCCAACATAATCGCCTTTGTCGGTATTAATGGTGGTCAGCTCACTTGCTTCAATGCCTAAGCCTTTAGCAAAGCCCATCGCCGCGCGAGTGGGATTACCCTCGGCATCAAAAGCAGCCTTTATCGCCGGGCCACGTTTTTGCTCGGTACGATCTGGCTGCTTGTCGCTGATACCTGCAATCTGAATCGCTAAACGGCGCGGTGCCGCAAAAGACTTAATAGTATCAAAGCTAATATTAGCCTCAACTAATTGCTCAGCAACGCTAGCTTGCAGCGCATCGCGTAGCGGTTTTAGACTTTTAGGAGGTAGCTCTTCACACCCCAACTCAAACAGTATAGTACTCATGGGATGCTCCTATTTATTCTTAGTATTAATATTATTGGTTTGGTTTTTAGCTGAGTCTGAATCGTCTGTAGCCGCTGCTTGTTTTGGCAAATACTTATCGATAGCTGCCTGACGATGAGCTTCATCCGCTAATGGGAAGCCAAGCTTAGCTCGTGCCTCAACATAGCCTAGCGCTACTTTTCGCGCCAAAGTTCGCACGCGTAAAATAAAACGCTGACGTTCAGTGACCGAAATAGCACCGCGAGCATCGAGTAAGTTAAAGGCATGCGAAGCTTTTAATACCATCTCATAAGCCGGCAATGGCAAACCAGCAGCGACCAGTTTATCCGCTTGCTGCTCATAGAAATCAAAGAACTCGCCCATTTTTGGCACATCGGCGTGCTCAAAGTTATAAGTCGACTGCTCAACCTCATTCTGATGGAAGACATCGCCATAAGTGACACGACCAAACTCACCGTCTGCCCATACTAGATCATAGACGCTGTCTACGCCTTGTACATACATAGCTAGACGCTCAAGACCGTAAGTAATTTCGCCCGTTACTGGGAAACACTCGATACCGCCGACTTGCTGAAAATAAGTGAACTGTGTCACTTCCATGCCGTTGAGCCAAATCTCCCACCCTAAGCCCCATGCTCCAAGGGTTGGAGATTCCCAGTTATCTTCCACAAAACGGATATCGTGTACTAAGGGATCGATACCGATAGCCTTTAACGAATCTAAATAAAGCTCTTGAATATTCGGTGGATTAGGCTTTAGCACCACTTGAAACTGATAATAATGCTGCAAGCGGTTAGGGTTGTCGCCATAACGACCGTCAGTTGGACGACGTGAAGGCTGCACATAAGCAGCGTTCCAACGCTCGGGCCCTAATGAGCGCAAAAAAGTCGCAGTATGAAAAGTACCAGCACCCACTTCCATATCATAAGGCTGCAATACTACGCAGCCTTTAGAGGCCCAATAGTTCTGTAAGGTCAAAATTAAATCTTGAAAACTTAAAGGTTTAGCGTTGCCATTTTCAATATTGGCATTAGGGGTATTGCTTGAGATATTAGCTTGGGAGGTCATAAGAGAATCACTGTGAAATAAATAAGGATGGATCGAATAAGACCATCAAAAAATCAAGTTCTGGTAGCGAATTTGGCTACGCATCCATTTGTCTGCCTACCTTACTAAAAAACGGCTATTTTATCCATATATACAGTAACTAAATTTTCTGCTAAGCCTAGCTGAGCCGTTGTAAGACAAAAAAATACCCAAATGCGTAAACATCTGGGCAGGAGGAAAAGTGTGTAGCTGGTATCCTGTTATTTCAGGCTTTTTGTTTTTTATAAGCTATTATTTTTATTATTATCTAATTGAATTAATAATTAACTATCTTAACACTGACTATCATTGATAAGACTGGCTATTAGCCTTTGGCATAACAATCCACAATACTATATAAATAAGGATACCTGGGACTGCTGCACTTAATGAAGAAACTATCACGAATAATAGACGAACCCACATCGGTGACCAGCCTAGATATTCTGCAATCCCGCCCATAACACCAGCGATCATACGATTATTCTGTGAACGATGTAATTTTGCTAATTTGGCCAAAGCTTAGACTCCTTTTTGAGTAACTTAACTTATAAATGATTATAGCAATCTTCTACATTTTATCTGTTGACTGTTTAGGCGTGCTTTGTGAGTTTATGATAATCAAAGTTGCCGTAACCTGTCATAGAGCGTGGTAACTCCCTGATTTTAAATAAGTATTTCAAAACATTTCAGAATTAGCTTTGTTTCCTGTTTCTTTCTCGCTTATATCTGACTGCTATTGAGTGATTATCACTATTGTTTTCAATTACTTATAAAGCCCTAATGGTAATGAGTATATCTTTACATTAAGCCACCTGTATAAAGTCGCTATATTTTATACCCTACTGAGTATTAATAACTTTAAATTAGCAATAAAAAACCACCAATAAAAATAACGCTCATTAGTTAAGGAAATATCATGTTAGACACCGGCTTAATGATTGGACACTTTGAACCGCTACATTTAGGTCAGATGCGTAGTATTTTGGCCGCATCGGGACAAGCCGAAAATTTACACCTCGTTATCACCAAGCATCCTACTCCTCATCCCAACTTTGCTGTCACTTTAGAGGATAAAGCACGTTGGCTACAGATGGCTTGTGCCGACCTACCTTTTATTCATATTCACATTACTGATGAGATTGATTTACCTGTGCATGATAGTTTTGAAAACGTAGTTATAGATGCGCCCGCAACTAATGCTAAGCTGCAGCGTATAGTCGATGAGCTAGGCTTGCCTAGCAATACCGCACTATTTGTCGCAGCTAATCATCCTATAGCGCAAGAAGATTGTCAGCAGCAGTTAGTCCTTTCTGTAATTACTACGCCGCTGCAACAGCAATTTGATTCTTATGCTATCGCTCGCGATCCTGTAGCACATTGGTCAGCGATTCATCCAGAGGCACGTGGCGACTATACCAAGACCGTAGCTATCGTTGGCGGTGAGAGTTCAGGTAAGACTACTTTAGTGCATAAACTTGCCAACTACTATGGCGCTAGCTTTGCGTTAGAGATGGGCAGAGTTTATGTGGGTACAGATTTGGGCGGTAAGGAGATAGGTCTACAATATAGCGATTATGGGCCGATAGCTTTAGATCACGCTGATGCTATCAAAAAGGCTACTAGTTACGCTAGCGCGCCGGTGACTATTATCGATACCGATTTTGTGACGACTCAAGCCTTCTGTGAGGAATATGAGGGACATAGCCATCCTTTTGTCACGGCCTGCATTGATGAGTTTCGATTAGATCATACTATTATGCTTGATAATAATACGCCATGGATCGATGATGGCATACGCTCGTTAGGTAGCAGCGACGCACGCGGACGTTTTGAACAGCTTTTATTGACTATCTTTAATCGGCATAGTATTGACCCGCATTTAATTGACGCGCCAGATTATGACGCTCGTTATCGTGAAGCCGTTGCTTTTATCGATGAGCATATCTATGGCAAAACGCTATAAAACAAATAAAACTGGTCTCATTTATGCTGTTAATTACACGAATACCATTCGCTACCATTAATAATAAAAAAACCTAGAGGACAACCGTATTATGCGTATTCAGTTATTAGATAACATCACCGGAAAATGGTCGCTGCAATGGATTATTATCTGGTTTATTTCTGGCGTATTAGCGCTTTCGGCTGGGTTTTGGCTGACCACTGAGCACAGTACTTTAGACTGGTTTTATCTAGGCGTCTCTTTTATTGGCCTCATCTGTGTGGTCTCTTTATCCTTTCGCAAAAACGTAGCTGGTAACGGTTTTGGTATGGCAGCTACCGCTGGCGAGGTGATAGTACAAGGAACTGCTGGTTCGGTCGGTCTTATGCTCGCGCCTTTATTTAACTTCTTCACTCACGTTTACGGGCTATTTTATTGGTCAAAAAATACCGATGCTGACGGTGATATGATTCCAAAGTCGGCTAACAAGTGGGTTTGGCTCATTACTATTACCTTTATGGTTATAGGTTTGGCGCTATTCCCAACCGTGAACGCCTTACTCGCCAGCTACGGTTATGCAGTAGTCGAAAATGACAGTAGCTTATTCTTGGGCTTCATTTCCTTCTTTTGGATTAACGTCATTGCTTTTATCTTATCTATCACTGCCCAAGCGGCAATGATTCTGCGCTATTCGTTCAACTGGTGGTTATGGATAATCTCCAACTTCGTCTGGCTCACGGTGAACCTAATGTCAGGTAACTATATTTTTGCTATTCAAACCATGGTCTACCAAGTCAATTCCTTTGTTGGTTTATATGAGTGGTATCGTAGCGAGCAAGAGGCGGTGAAAGTCTAAGTATTAAGTTATTTATAAGCGGTAAAGTAATTTAAATAGAAAATAGCGGCTGTTAAAGCAAACACTGATGACGCTAGGGTTTACTAGATAAAGTGGTAGCGCGCTATAAATAGTGCTACAACTAATGGTATAGCAATACTTTGATGTTATTACTTTAACCACTAACAAGGAGGTTAGTATGTCTCGTACTCAAAAACGTCCATCGAAACGCTCGCTTGAGCAATGGCTTAGCGAATATGCGGTAAGTCACCAAAACCTCATTAATAAAAAAATCCATTGGCTCTGCGTGCCTACAATCTTTGTCAGTATTTTAGGGATGGGAATGTCGCTATCAGTCTGGATTACCCTAGTACTTAGCGCTCTAGTTTTGCTGTTTTACATGCAACTTTCGACGCCATTATTCTTAGCTATGGGAATATTTATACTTATTTGCTTAGCAGTGATGAGCGCTTTGCCTATAGGCTTTAAAGCTTGGGCCGCGGTATTTGTCGTCGCTTGGATTGGCCAGTTTATCGGGCACAAAATAGAAGGTAAAAAACCTTCTTTCTTTGAAGACTTACAGTTTTTATTAATTGGTCCAGCTTGGGTAGTCAATAGCTT
>CBETCF010000047.1:0-12196 GCA_965534785.1 uncultured Psychrobacter sp. | reverse complement strand
ATGGCGAGCGCACTATATTTGAATTTGGCGGTATTGAAGCTAACCCAGAATTTGTTACGCTATTAAAAGCTGCTGATAAAGTCAACGAGCATGACATCGACTTTATCTTAGCGGTTGGTGGCGGTTCAGTGATCGACGGTAGTAAGTTTGTTGCCTTAGTCGCCTCAATGACCGGGGAAGATGGCAGCGTTTCGCGCGAGCAAGCTTGGGATGCCCTAACTAGCTACTGTAGAAAAGTAGATTCCGCTATCGATTTGGGTGCAGTATTGACCATTTCAGCGACTGGTTCTGAGATGAATTCAGGCGGCGTAGTGAACTATAGCGAACGTCAAGCCAAGCTACCTTTCGGTAACCCATTAGCCTTCCCTAAATTCTCGATTTTGGACCCTGCCAAAACCCTAACACTGCCAGACAGCCAAGTGATGAATGGGGTGGCAGATGCTTTTGTGCACGTTATGGAGCAATACCTCACTTACCCAGTCAATGCCAAAGTACAAGATGCTTTTGCTGAGAGCCTACTGAAGATTTTGATTGAAGAAGGCCATGCGGTAAAAGCTGATCCAGAAAACCTAGAAACTCGTAAAAATATCATGTGGACCGCGACTATGGCGCTTAATGGCCTCATTGGTACTGGCGTACCGCAAGATTGGACTACGCACATGATAGGCCATGAGCTGACTTCCTTACATGCCATCGATCATGCTCGCACTTTGACTATCTTATTGCCATCAGTGCTGCGTGAGCTAAAAGAGAGCAAGAAAGATAAATTACTCCAATATGCGCGTAATGTCTGGAACCTTGAAGCTAATGAGCAGCAAAGTGAAGAGCAAACTATCGAAGCGGCTATTGTTCATACCGAAAATTTCTTCCGTGATTTAGGCCTGCCTGTCAGCTTAGCTGATGCTGATCTTGATGAGTCTGCCATTGAGCCTATTATCAAGCAGCTTGAAGCACACAAAATGGTAAAATTAGGTGAACATGGCAAAAATGATTTGGAAGTTTCTCGCCGTATATTAGAGCGTGCAACAACTAGCAAGGCTTCGTAACGCTTTGTCCTCAAAAAAGGCTATAAGCTGATCGATATTGATTGTTAATATATTGTTCAGCTTGATAGTTAACTGTGATAACAGTTATGACATCAATAAACGATTATATCCAAAAATAAATAAAATAGGAGCCCTATTATGAGTTTTGATAAACAACAAAACAATCAACAAAACCGTCAAATTAAATTAGCTAGCCGTCCTCATGGTGAGCCTAAAACTGATAATTTTGAAATGGTTACTGGCGATTTACCGACACCGAAAGACAATGAGATGTTACTGCGTACGGTATATCTATCATTAGATCCTTATATGCGCGGTCGCATGAGCGATGCAAAAAGCTACGCTGACCCATTAGAAGTTGGCGATGTGATAATGGGCGCTACTGTTGCGCAAGTGGTCGAGTCCAATATAGATAAGTTTGCCGAAGGTGATTTAGTCGTGTCCAATTCGGGCTGGCAGGATTATAGCGTCAGTGATGGCGAAGGCGTGCTTAAGCTTGATAAAAATATGGCTAATCCCTCTTATGGCTTAGGTGTACTCGGTATGCCTGGTTTTACTGGTTATATGGGTTTAACCGATATCGGCAAGCCGCAAAAAGGTGAAACTTTAGTAGTTGCTGCCGCTACTGGTCCTGTGGGAGCTACCGTTGGACAAGTAGGTAAACATTATGGTGTACGCGCTGTAGGTGTTGCTGGCGGTAAAGAAAAATGTGATTTCGCGGTTAATGAATTAGGTTTTGATGTCTGTATCGACCATCATGCTGATGATTTTGCTGAGCAGTTGAAAACGGCCTGCCCTGATGGTATCGATATCTATTATGAAAACGTCGGTGGCAAAGTATTTGATGCGGTGATGCCGTTATTGAACGCTCACGCTCGTATACCCGTATGTGGTCTAGTATCGCAATATAATCTCACTGAGCTACCGGATGGCAAAGACCGTTTAAGCATCTTAATGGGTCTGATATTGAGACAGCGTCTGACCGTCAAAGGCTTCATCATCTTTGAAGAATATGGCGATCACTTTCCTAAGTTCCTAAAAACGATGGGTGAGATGGTAGCGTCTGGTGAAGTCAAAACCAAAGAGCATATGGTCGATGGCTTAGATAAAACTGCTGATGCTTTTGTAGGTATGCTTAATGGTGATAATTTCGGTAAAACAGTCATCAAAGTTGCTGATGTCGCCTAGTTGTTGCTTGATACACTCAATCAAGGCTTTCAATTAGTATTATGCAACTAATACTTTTTAACTGACACTATAATAAGGATAATTATGAATATTTTAATGGTACTAACTTCACACGATAAACTGGGCGATACTGGCAAAAAGACTGGCTTTTGGCTAGAAGAATTTGCCGCTCCTTACTACGCTTTTGTTGATGCTGGTGTTAATGTAACACTCGCCTCGCCTGCTGGTGGTCAGCCACCGCTTGATCCTAGTAGCGATACTGAAGACGCGCAAACCAAAGATACTCAGCGTTTCAAAGAAGATAAAGACGCGCAGCAGCATTTAGCCAATACAAAAAAACTTGCTGATATTAAAGCAGAAGATTTTGACAGCGTCTTTTATCCTGGCGGCCATGGTCCATTATGGGACTTAGCAGTAGATGAAAATTCTATCAATCTGATTGAAACTTTCGTGCAGCAAGATAAACCAGTCGCTTTTGTTTGTCATTCGCCAGCAGCCCTTAAGAACGTCAAAGTTGATGGCGAGTATTTAGTAAAAGGCAAAACCGTAACTGGTTTTACTAACTCAGAAGAAGATGCTGTTGGCCTTACTGATGTGGTCCCTTTCTTATTAGAAGATGCGCTAAAAGCTAATGGCGGTAATTATCAGAAAGGAGCTGACTGGGAGTCATTTGTCGTTGAAGACGGCTTATTAATTACTGGTCAAAACCCTGCTTCATCAGAAGATACTGCTAAGCACCTATTAAATAAGCTCAAAGCTTAAAGGAGATTAAGTATTAAAGCCAATAGTACGATTCGTCTGCATCATCTTAATCAGTCACGCTCGCTACGTATTCTGTGGTTATTAGAGGAGCTAGCTGTACCTTATGAGATCATAAGTCATCAACGTGATGCAAAGACATTCTTGGCACCAGATAGTTTAAAAGCCGTGCATCCATTAGGTAAGTCGCCAGTAATAGAGTGGGATGGCAAAATCATCTCAGAGTCAGGGGCGATTACTGAGCTGTTGATCGAGCATTTCGCTGCTGATCGACTACGTCCGGCTATTGATAGTGAGAGCTATAGTGAGTATTTACAGTGGATTCACTTTGCTGAAAGCTCGTTTATGGTACCAATCTTGCTTGAGATCCTTACCAAAGACGCTATCAGAAGTGACGATATCTATCTAGGCTCTTATATCGCTAGTGAGCAGCATAATATGCTTAGCTACCTAAATGAGGTGGTCAAAAATAAATCTTATATTGTCGCCAATAAACTCAGTGGTGCTGATTTTATGCTCGCCTTTGACTTAATCCTAATGGCACAAAGCAAAGTATTAGAAGATTATCCTCACGTCAAACAGTATGCTTTGCAACTTGCTAGCTTAGATAGTTATCAACGTGCTATGCGTCTCGAAGATAATTATGATGAGTCGATACAGCCTAATATTATGAAATAGGCAATGGCTTTTTTGCTAAAGCTATTGTTTTAGTAAAATAAAAACAGCTCTTAATGGGCTGTTTTTTATTGGTTATAAAGCTAACTTTGACCGTTAATGGGCTAAAAACTTCTCTTCAAGCCAACTATTCATAAAGACATTATCAGGATCGTACTGCTTTCTAATTTCTAAAAAGCGTTTGAGATCAGGATAAAGATCATGCAACTCATCAGCGCTTAATTTGTTGACTTTGCCCCAATGCGGACGGCCTTGCCACTTTTTCATATAATCATATAGCCAATTAAATAACGGTTCGCTATCCATACCTTTATAAACATGAAAAGATAATACCGCACAGTCTTGACCTTGAGTCGGACTGAGCATCCCAGTCTCGCCTTTATGGGTGCGTACTTCAATAGGAAAGTGTGAGCCTTTATTATCTTGCAATAAAACACCATTCACCTCTGAGATACAGGCCTCGAAGTCAGCGAGTTTTATAAAGTATTCCGATTCATTGAATTTAACGCCGCGTGGGGTAGGAAACACTTCATAGCTATAGCCTTCACGTTTGGTATTGGGAATCGAGCTAGCAGAGATTTGACTAACCTTTTTAGTCCATTTTGGCTGCAATCTTGCCATCTCTGATAACAGGTAAAAAGCGCCATTTAAAGTCACCTTACTATCGAATTGGTCTTTGGTTTTTTGCCATGCGCTCATAGCTTTAGGCTCAATCATTGACAGCGTTTTTTGCTGTAATTTATTAGTGCCCGGAAATAAAAACCACTCCATATGTCGATGTTCGCTAGCGGTATGATGAAAGCGCGCTAAGCCTTCTTCAAAGCTCAATACCTCATTGCGCTCTGCTAAGCCGTACATATCCACCGCTTGAATGGTAAGCTTGGTAAAAATACCGAGCATTCCTAAGCTGGCATGTAGCGCATTGCCTAACTCATCGCTCTGCGCATCCTCTCTTTGATGAGTGTGCAACTCTCCTTTGCCGTCCACCCATTCCCAAGCCACCACCTGATTGGCAATGGAACCCAATGTTAGACCTGTGCCATGAGTGGCGGTACTCGCAGAACCTGCGATACTCTGCTCTTGCACATCACCCATATTCTCAAGCGCTAGCCCATGCTCTCTTAGCGCCTCGCCTATCTCATACAAATAAGTACCAGCATGCAGAGTGGCTTGCTTAGCCTCTTTATCTACTGAGATCAGTCCGCGCATATTATGCAAGCTAATAGCAATCTCCTCAGGTTTAGCGCAGCCACTGAACGAATGCGCTGCGCCTGTCACTCTGACGCGCTTATTATCAGTACGAGCTTTTTTGACGATATCTTGTAATTCTGTAACCGAGGAAGGCGTTAGCTTTTGCTCAGGCTCAGCTGTAACGTAGCCGACCCAGTTTTGCCATTGTTTACTGCGCTGCCACTGCGTTAATGAAAACATTTCCCTGCTCCTCGGTAAGTCATCATTGTTTGTTGGTCAGCTTTATCTTCACCTAAAGTCGATTCACTTTTTGTAGGTGAACGATAGCAAATGAGTTGATTAAAATGCTCACACAGCTCACCTGCTTTGGCGTGCCGACACCAAACATAATCGCCAATAGTAATAGCTTTCTGGCTAGAGTCCGCATTTGCTACTTTTTGAGCAATCGCCTTTTTATTAATGAGCATCGGCGTTTGTACTTCGCCAAAACCCTCATCTGCTAGGATCGATAAATAGTTTGGGTAATGAACTACCGGTGCTTTTTCCGCAGCTACTGCGCCTGAGGCGATAAAGCCACCGCTATGACAAGTAATGATATCGTTTTCTGGCTGACGGGTGACTGGCAACACAAAACCCGCAGCAGGCTTAAACTCTTTCATACTATCCATATAATCAAAATAAGCGGGTTTGTAATAAGCAGAGCCTACGGTGATTTCAGTAATCTCAGGCTGGCTACTGGTAAAGTCCATACTGCCACTACCGCCGCCATTGACTAATTCTAGAGCATAACCTTGATTTTTTAGCCAAGCGACTATCGAACGGCGACGTTGACTGAGTTGTTTTTTCGAGCGGTTTTTAAGCAGGTGAATGGCTGGAGTCAATAACGCTTTACCCGGTACCTGCTCTGCTAACCCAGCAATTTGCGCCTCATAACCCATGACACTAGTCACTTTGATATTAGAAAATTTCTTAATTGTTTTAAGCAAAGTCTTGACGTCTTTTTTAGTCATTAAAGTAGAGCGCTTAGTACCAAAGTATAGCTTTGGCAATGACATCGACATATTGATATCTAAGCAAATATCAACAATTACATTATGAGCTTTGGCAGCTTTATCGAGTAGCTCAACATGCTCAGGACGATCTACCATCCAAATCATTGTCGCGCCTTGTTTGGTATACTTGAAGGTTTGCGCTACGCTATCGCTATCTAAGGTGGGGTAAGCGCATAGAATATTACCGAAGCCATTCTCTAATAGATAGACTGACTCATCGGCAGCGTAAGACATCAGACCGATATAATTTGGGGAGTTATTTTTGATGTATTTGAGTACATCGATTGAGCGAATAGATTTAGTCGCTAGGCGCAGATTGACCGCTTGGGTCTTGTGATTCACGAGGGCTATATTTTGATCGAGAGCACCCATATCAAGCCAAGCGCTTGGAGCTTGGCGTGGGATGATGTTTGCAAAATCCATTTTGCTTTCCTTGTTGCTTATCTTAAGACACCATATTAATGCTTTGTTATATCTGCTTATCTTTTAAGCTACTTATATTCGCCTCAGACAGCTCTATAGTCAAGTATATCTGAGGGCTATAAATGACTTGGCGTTTCAATAATACAACTCAATATAGAGACCATTGCAAAGCAGCCTTTTCATTGAATAATACTGAGTAAAGTATTTATGGTAACAAGCGCTTGGTTGTCCAACCGCTATCTTGTTTTGTGTAGACCATGCGATCATGAACCCTATTGGCGCGACCTTGCCAAAACTCAATTTCGTCAATAGTAATCTCATAACCACCCCAAAACTCTGGAGTGGGTACTGACGCGCCTTCTGGATAATCTGCTTTTAATTGCTCAAAAGTTTGCTCTATTACTTCGCGACTAGCCACTTCGCCACTTTGTGGTTGACTGACCCAAGCCCCTAGCTGACTATCGTGTGGACGCTTTTGAAAATATTCTGCTGATTTACCAGCATCAATCTTGGCAATAGAGCCGCTAATACGCACCTGACGCTCGAGCTCATTCCAAAAGAATAACGCCTCAGCATTGGGGTTCTCGCTGATATCTTGGCCTTTAGCACTTTGGTAATTGGTATAAAAGATAATGCCCGTATCGGTAACCTCGCGCAGCAATACTATGCGCACGCTAGGTTTATTATCAGCACCACAAGTCGCTAAACTCATAGCATAAGGCTCTTTTACATTTTGAGCCAAAGCTTCATCCATCCAAGCTTTGAATAGCGTAAACGGTGATTCAGGTATTGATAGCTGATCAAGTCGGCCTTTTTCGTACGAAAGACGTTGATCAGTAAAGTCCATACTCATAACTATTCCTTATTGATAGTTGTTTTTATTTTCTTAATAAACTTAAAATTATCAACGTTCATTTTTAGCCTAATTGAGCTTTGATCTGATCCGCTAAATCATTGGCCATCACATCACACTCAATCTCATCATCCGACTCTACCATGACTCGAATCATAGGCTCAGTGCCTGATTGACGAATTAATAAGCGTCCTCGGCCTTCTAAAGTGGCGCGGGCTTTATCAAAAGCCGCTACTAATTCTGCATTAGTAAAAGGATCTTGCATTTGGCTCAAGCGTACATTAACTAGCTTTTGTGGTAATACTTCAAAACCTTCTATCAAAGAACTCAAGGCTCGATCTTGGGCTTGCATTACCGCTAGCACTTGCAAGCCGGCAATAATGGCATCACCAGTACGACTCTTATCTAAGCATAAAATATGGCCTGAAGGCTCACCACCTAGTATCCAATCATTAGCTTCAAGCTCTTGCATGACGTAGCGATCACCTACTTTAGCACGGGTGAATTCGATACCCTGAGCCTCTAACGCTAACTCCAAGCCCATATTGCTCATCAAGGTACCGGCAACGCCTTTGGTTGGCTCTTTGCTTTGCGTGGCTAGCACATAAAGAATGCCATCACCATCAACCAGTTGACCTAAGTCATCGACCATTACAATGCGATCACCATCACCATCAAGAGCGATACCAACATCAGCATTGTGCTCTAATACTGCTTTTTGTAGTCCTTCAGGATGAGTGGAGCCGCAATTAGCATTAATATTAATACCATCAGGCTTATTATTGAGAGCAATGACATTGGCGCCAAGCTCACGCAACACTCTTGGCGCTACGCTATAGCCTGCGCCATTGGCACAGTCGACTACGATTTTTAGATGATCTAGATCGTATTGATAAGGAAAACTACCCTTACAGAATTCAATATAACGACCTTTGGCATCGTCTATGCGATGATTTTTGCCTAACTTTGCAGGATCTAAAATAGGCATCATTAATGCCACATCATCTGCATTATTAGCTGTCATGATAGCGTCTAATTTATCATTGATAGCATTTTGCATCTCATCTGTTAGTTTTTTGCCATCAGCAGAAAAAAGCTTAAGACCGTTATCATAATAAGGATTGTGTGAAGCAGAAATCACTACTCCAGCATCAGCATTAAAGCTACGGGTCAAATGGGCGATGGCTGGCGTTGGCAAAGGCCCGAGCATGTGCACATCTACGCCTGCGGCATTGAAACCTGCTTGCAAGGCACCTTCAATGACATAACCTGAAAGCCGAGTATCTTTGCCAATAACGACGCTGGGTTTTCGCTCCAAGTTATCGTTATTTTCCATCAGTACTTGTCCGGTCACGTAACCTAATTTTAGAATAAAATCAGGAGTGATAGGTAATTCACCAAATTTTCCACGAATGCCGTCAGTACCGAAATAGCTCATTATCATTACATCCTTACACTTAGTTTAGAAAAAACAAATCATTTAAAAATACTTAGCTCAAATAGCTTAATTCAAAAATAGAAATCAAAATTTAACGAATAGATCAATCCGTAATGTAGTCGCTCCACTGTAAAATAAATACAGTGCTACTGGGATGAATTTTGTGCAGCCTCTGGGAACGCAGCACGCAAGGAAAATCTATACTAGTAGCACGCTGTAATAACTGAAGTCTTTTTATTTAGGATTAACTATATAACCATCATTTAATGAGGGTTTTTACTACTAAGTTATTTTACGAAAAAAAACAGTCAACAATGACGGCGCATTGTTGACTGTTTGTATCTAACTCTCCCTCTCTATCAATGATATCTATGATCATAAAAAGAGTTTCGTAAAGGAGAAATTAGACGCGGTAGTTAGGGGCTTCTTTAGTGATTTGCACATCATGGACGTGCGACTCTTTCATGCCAGCTGAAGTCACTTTGATAAATTGTGGCTTGATACGCATATCTTCGATAGTCCCGCAGCCAGTGTAACCCATTGATGAGCGCAGACCGCCGACCAACTGATTGACGATACCAGCAACCGGACCTTTATAAGGAACACGGCCTTCGATACCTTCAGGGACTAGTTTTTCCACCCCATCTTTGGCATCTTGGAAATAGCGATCTGATGAGCCATTCTGACCCGACATAGCGCCTAAACTACCCATACCGCGGTAGGCTTTGTAGTAACGACCTTGGAACAGCTCAACCTCACCTGGTGCTTCTTCAGTACCCGCCATTAAGGAGCCAACCATAATACAAGAAGCGCCGGCAGCGATAGCTTTTGCCATATCACCTGAGTAGCGAATACCGCCATCAGCGATCAGTGGAATGCTATCTTTTAGCGCACTAGCGACATTATCGATAGCAGAGATTTGCGGCACACCGATACCAGCGATGATACGAGTGGTACAGATAGAGCCTGGGCCAATACCCACTTTTACCGCATCAGCGCCGGCATCGCGTAATGCCAAGGCAGCGTCACCAGTAGCAATATTACCGCCAATGATTTGGATATGTGGAAAATGCTTTTTGATCCAAGAGACTTTATCGATAACGCCTTTTGAGTGACCATGGGCAGTATCTACTACTATGACATCGACGTCAGCGGCAATCAAAGCTTCTACGCGAGACTCGGTATCAGCGCCAGTACCGACAGCTGCGCCGACACGTAGACGCCCTTTTTCATCTTTACAAGCATTAGGGTTGTTTTCAGCTTTGGTAAAATCGTTCACGGTAATCAAGCCACGCAGACGGAAATCATCATCAATGACGATCACTTTTTCGATACGATGCTCATGCAGTAGTTTTTTGATATTTTCGTTGCTTTCGCCTTCATGCACGGTAACCAGCTGATCTTTTGGTGTCATAATCTGACTGACAGGCTGTTTAAGATTAGTCTCAAAACGCCAATCACGATGGGTTACGATACCAACCACTTTGTCGGTGCCTTTTTCGACTACCGGAACGCCTGAGATATTATTATCTTCGGTCAGACGTAATAACTCACCAATGGTCATCTCAGGATGCACAGTGATAGGGTCAACGACAGTACCAGCTTCAAACTTTTTGACGCGGCGCACTTGAGTGGCTTGTTTATCGATATCCATGCTCTTATGCAAAATACCAATACCGCCTAGCTGTGCCATAGTAATGGCCATCTCAGACTCAGTTACGGTATCCATAGCCGCAGAGATTAGCGGTAAGTTCAAGGTGATATTTTTGGTCAAGCGCGTAGAGAGATCAGCAGCTTTTGGCAGGATTTCAGAATAGGCTGGTAACAATAACACGTCATCAAAAGTTAAGGCTTCATCGACAATACGTAACATACATACCCCTAATAGTGGCTATTTTTGATGGGTGGGAGCTCGATATCTAGACAATAAGTGCGTAAATGTAACGCAAAACTTATCTCGACACCTCAGTTATCCCTTTAAAATAACGCCATATTATAGCAAATATACTAACAAATCGCTTGTTATATTTATTATCTAATATTTAATACTCACAAAAAAAGCCAGATAACTTTGTATCTGGCTTTTAATGAATCTCAACTCTATCATCGATAAAAACTAAGGCTGCTTTTTATCAACAATTATCCGTTAGATTAAAAAGTAGTATTAAGACCAATCTGGATACCTTGGCTTTCGTAATCACTACCGAATGAACCGTTATATCCACCGTAGAGAGCAACCTTAGTCGCTGCATTAGACAACACAACATGGTCTAATCCGATGCTGACATCTACCAAATCTTCTTTCATACCTTTTACAGTGTAAGGAGTGGCAATAAGCTTATCGTCATTTACAAAGCTAGTTTTGATAAAAAGATCGTCACCAGACAAATTAGTATATTTCAAACTACCAAGTAGACGAGTATTGTTGTTATTCATCGCATACTCACCGCGGGCACCGATAGAAGCTAGAATAATATCAGAAGATTGATCATTAACGTTTAAGTTTAATATGCCTGTTCCAGTTTCAGTGAAGGCATCAGACTTGACGTTATAATATTCAACTGAGGCAGTTGGACCAATTTTGAATGCACCCATGTCTTTTAAGTAATCCACACTTAACGCTGCAAACTTCTGCGTGCCATCAGTTTTTCCGTTGGCCGTATTTTCATCGAGTTTTTTTCTTCCTGACTCATAAGACAAGTCTTGGTAACCTACTAATGCTTGCACCAATCCACCTTCGCCGAAACGAGTGCGCGTGAAAGCTGATACTGAGTAACCATCCGCATCTATTTTACCAAGATCTTGATACGTCTGTGCTGTTGCATCGGTATAACCCATTGCTAAACCAAGTGAGGAATTAGTACCTGTTAGACGCTTCTCAATACCAGCCGTTAGCGAGTACACGTCAACATCATAGCCTAGAGTGTTAGAAATCGGATCGTACTCTGAGCGTGATCCGCTCTGTGATGCAAAGCCATATAGACCACTGCCCATCAACCAACTTCCCGGCTCATTTGCCGTAGCCTCTTGGTTACCATTCAAGCTGTTCCAAGGAACGTATCTTGTGACCGCAGCAACTTGGTCACGTGCAGTCTCAAAGCCAATACTAGTAAATGCTGGTGCAAAACCAAAAGCATCTATAGCTTTTGCAGGATCATCGCCTTGTGCAAGAAGATTAGCGATAACTGTTTTATATGCTTCAGAGTCGTCGTTAATGTTTTGAAACGGTACTTCAGCCATCATATCTAAATAAATAGCGTTTGATAACTGAGAGTCAGTCGCTGCACCTTCCACAAGTGCGGCAAATCTGGGTGTCAAACGTACCGTAAACTCACCACCTTCATCATCACCAATCTTGCCAATGGTCATTGTGTAGTTTAAGTTGGCGTTACGCAAATCTTCCACAGGTTGAATAAGGAAACGGTCACCTGTTGCGTTAGCTTTAGCAAGGATCTCATTTGGAATTTTACCACCAGACACATAACCAAGCTCATCTACAGTGACACCTAGTGCCTCAGCTAAATACTCAAGTCTTTCATCTAAGAGGCCATCAACAGCACCTAAATTACCG
>CBETCF010000046.1:0-12351 GCA_965534785.1 uncultured Psychrobacter sp. | reverse complement strand
AACGACAAATGGCTGAGTTTGAGTTATTGGTAGACTGTGTGGTTTGAGAGGCTGCGATTTGATTAGCAAAAGCCACGAGCAGCGCATCAAGCTCAGCACTAGCGTCTTGTTTTCCATTAGCGCTTAGGAAAAACTCTGGACTATCGATTAAGCTTTTGGGTGCACCTTTATTAAAGAGCGACTTTTTATCATCCAAAAAATATAATAACCGTCGCCATGTTGTATGCTCGGCAAGATTTTCAGCTTGCACCTGTTTGCGCCAACTAGCTAATAATTGCTCTACTTGTTGATTATTACTATTAGTGTTCGCGCCAATTGCTGCGGTTACTGAATCATTAGTTAGCTTTGGCGCAGGCGATGTTGAAGCGCTTAAATTATCGGTTACTAACGCTGCATTATCTATTGCTAATGCGCCATCCTCTAGCAATGACGACGGTGTCGGTAACAAAGCTTGCGCTGGAATGCTCAATAGCAGCCCAACAATGGCGAGTGGTAAACGGGCTTGCCCATTTGTATATTTTTGAGTGATATATTTTGAACTATCAGCCACAAGCTTTAAGTTAGGATTCAACATGGGTTAGTATCTCGTGTTTTACTTGATTTATTGCTAAATAAGCAAGGATTTACAAATGCTAGCTTATGGCAAGCGCTCGCTTATATTTCGGGTAGCTAGAGTGTATGATAGAGCAAATTAAAATAGACTATTAGCTTTATATTTTTATAATAAAATAGCTTCTATAGCCGAATCTTTATCCCCTCTACTTATTATAACAGAGACTACTATGTCCACCACGCCAATGACTATCTATAATGGTCGATTATCCTCAGCTACTTGGTTGAGCTCACCTAATAAAAACCTGCGGCCCGTTAAGGTTGACGAAAACACCAATAGCAAAATTCTTGCTGGCAATGAAAATAGCACTATCAATATCGATACTATCGTCATTCACAATATCAGCTTACCGCCTAATGAGTTTGGGCAAACTGACGCTAATGGTTTACATTACGTTAAGGCGCTGTTTACTAATCAACTAGACTGGAATGCTCATCCTTACTTTCAAACTATAAAAGGTGCGGAGGTATCCGCGCATTTGTTTATTGAGCGTGATGGGACCATCACCCAGCTTGTTAATTTTAATGAGCGCGCTTGGCATGCCGGTAGATCGAGCTATTTAGGCCGTGCTGAATGTAACGATTATAGCATCGGTATCGAGCTTGAAGGCTCGGACTTTACGGCTTTTACTGACGTCCAGTATCAAGTGCTTAGCGACGTAATCGCGGCGATATATAGCGCTTATCCGCAGACTCGCCGGCATTTAACGGGTCATAGCGATATTGCTCCGGGACGTAAGACCGATCCGGGTGATTATTTTGACTGGGCAAAATTGCGTGAAGAGTTGGTCAAAAAACTTGCTAGCTAGTAGTAGAGTTATAACACTCTATATTCCACATTCAATCCATTTATCAAGCTGCTTAAAATGCTATAATCCGTCAGTTTTTTGACATTATCCGATTAACAGACCCACTAGCAAATAGGTTCCCATGGCAAAAAGTCGCTTGTTCCGCTCCACAATGGTCGTCAGTAGCATGACCATGTTGTCACGTATTTTAGGTTTAGTGCGCGATATAGTACTGCTAGGCGTGTTTGGTGCCGGCGGTCTGATGGATGCCTTTTTAGTCGCTTTCAAGATTCCCAACTTCTTGCGACGTTTGTTCGCTGAAGGCGCTTTTAGCCAAGCTTTTGTACCGGTACTCTCAGAATACAAAGAGAAGTACAACTTACAAGAAGTACAGCTATTAGTCAGTCGTACTTCTGGTGCTTTATTGCTTATTTTATCGATGTTGACGGTAGTAGTTATTTTATTAGCACCTTGGGTAGTGACTTTATTTGCACCCGGTTTTGCCGATCAGCCTGATAAGTTCGCTATTACTGCTGAGTTACTGCGTCTGACTTTCCCCTATTTACTATTCATCTCGATGACCGCTTTTGCTAGTGGTATTTTACAAAGCTATGGACGCTTCGCTGCTCCCGCCTTTGCGCCGGTATTATTGAACCTCTGTATGATTGGCGCCGCGCTAATATTTGCACCGATGTTCGACACCCCTATTATGGCCTTGGGTTATGCCGTTGCTATCGCTGGAGTATTGCAATTTTTGATTCAATTGCCGCAGCTGTGGCAACAAAAATTACTAGTCGCGCCCAAAGTCGATTTTAAACACGAAGGCGTCAGACGCATTCTAAAGCTAATGCTACCAGCTATCTTTGGGGTCTCGGTAACGCAGATTAATTTATTATTAAACACCATATTTGCTTCACTGATGATCGGTGGTTCGGTATCTTGGTTATACGCTGCTGAGCGTATGAGCGAGCTGCCATTAGGACTCATTGGTGTCGCTATTGGCACGGTGATTCTACCTAGTTTATCCAGAAGTGAGGCGCAAAAGGATGACGTTACCTTCAAAAAGACTATCGACTGGGCGGCACGGCTGATTGTTTTGGTAGGCTTACCGGCGGCCGCAGCGCTCTTTATCCTCTCAGATGTGTTAATGCAAGCGCTGTTTTTACGTGGCGAGTTTTTATTACGTGATGCTCAGATGAGTGGTTTGGCGCTGCGAAGTATGGCAGGTGGCATCTTAGGATTTATGCTGATTAAGATATTTGCGCCAGCCTTTTTTGCGCGTCAAGATATCAGAACGCCGGTGAAAATCGGTATTGTTTCAGTCTTTGCTAATATGATATTTAGCGTTATTTTTATCGGTATCTTCTACTTCCTTGAGATCCCATTACATGGTGGTTTAGCACTAGCCACTACCGGTGCGGCCTTTGTCAACGCCGGTCTGCTCTATTACTTCTTACATAAGCGTGATATCTTCCGCTTTGACAGTCACTGGAAGAAGCTTTTTGCCCAGTTTGGCGTTGCTACTGCGACTATGGTGGCCACGCTTTATATAATGTTGCCTTACTTCCCAACCGATTCTGCGCAGTGGCGACGCATTGTGGCTTTAGCGATTATGTGTATTGTCGGTGCCGCCGTTTATGGCATAGTGCTATTGGCGACTGGTTTTCGCCCTCGCCAGCTCAGACATGGCTAGTTTGCTAAAAGCTCACAACTTTCACATAAAAACTGACTGTCAATATACTGTTAATATTAGGCAGACTTGTCATACTTATTCATATGCTAAAAATCCGTACTAATGAATCTTGAGGCTCATCATGAAAACTGCTACGAAAACCAAAATTTCAATACCCTCCTTCACATCAAAGCCATTAACCCTCGTCACCTTTGTTTTGACGGCGAGCTTATTTATGACTGCTTGTAGTGATAATGATGGTAGTAAAAGTGACGCTGATGTTAGTGCTAATACTGGCGATAGCACAGAACAAGTGGCGGTTGAAAACACTAATGGTCCTGTAGAAGAGGCGGCTGCGCTTAATGCCGATGAGCCTATTAATGACAATGTCGAAAACGAGACTAGCATGCCTAGTAGTAATATCAATCCGATGACTACTGCTCCTGAGCAACCAAGTCTAGTGACTAATCCTACCGAGCCAGGTACGCCTGAAGATACAGTAAAACAAGCGCTCAACACCTTATATTATGGTGACGTTGAAGATGCTGTTGGCTATTATAAAGTCGATATGGCGAATTTTGAACAAGAGCTTGCCAATACCCAAAGCGCTTTTCAGCAAACGGTTGAAAGCGTAACTATTACCAATACTCAATATAGTGTCGATAAACTACGCGTCACTATCACCGGAGAGTTAAAGCTAAAAGGGCAAAGTGAGCCTGCGCCTTTAACTTACGAGCTCCGAAAAGTAAATGGTCAATGGAAGATTTTGGGCTAACGGGCTAACAAGCTGATGGAGTTTATGAACTAGGCGTTTCAGTAGTCTCAATGGCTAGACCGAGCATTACCACATCAGCGATAAAGCCTTGCATATCGCAAACCTGCGGCATATAACCCCATTGCTCAAAGCCAAGTTTACGAAATAAGCCTAAGCTTGGGGTATTGTGAGCAAAGATAAGCGCTACAATATTATAAATACCCAGACTTGGTGCTTGCGTTAGCATCCATTCAATCAATAAGCTGCCTAAGCCTTTTCCATGATAGTCGTGATGTAGATAAATGCTGATTTCACTACTGATATGGTAGGCAGTACGCGCGTATAAATCGCTAAAGCTGCCCCAAGCTACTATAGTCGCTGATGATTCATCTGACTTGGTAGTTATCACATAAATGGGCCGTTTTGGATTGTTAAGATGCTCGTCAAACCATTGGACCCGCTCCGCAATAGTAACTGGCGCTAAATTAGCAGTTGCTTGCTTACCAGCAATACTTTGATTATAAATAGCTAACACTGCAGTCAGATCATTAATACTAGCGCGTTGCACTATGAATTTATCACTAAGCGCAAACGCGTTACTGTCATTAAGGATAATCGCATCATTGAGCATAGCTTTATTGACCTGATAGTTAGTTATCTGTAGTTTGCAGTGTGAGGCTAGCTATTTTACTTTATAATGGCAAACCTTAAAGCCTTTTGAGGCTAAAAAATTTATCTGAAACGCTATTATCTTTATTTCACTGCTCTCATCATAGCTGCAAATTTATGAATACCTATTTTTTAGAACAACTGATTGCACCGCCTTATATCATCTCAAATGATAATGCTGCGAGCAGCACTGACGCCAATAAGAACAGCACTAAGCTTGTGCCTTGTGTGCTAACTATTGGCAATTTTGATGGCGTGCATTTAGGTCATCAAGCTATGCTTGCCAAAGTACGAGCGTTGGCTGATAAGCAACAGCTAAACGCAGCGGTTATGATATTTGAACCGCAGCCGCGTGAGTTTTTTGCACCAAAAAAAGCCCCTGCCCGCCTGACTAATCTGGCAGAGAAGCAAGCGCTATTGGCAGAATATGGTGTTGACACTTTGATTGTGGCGGGTTTTGATAGTGACTTTCGTGCGCTATCTGCTACTGCTTTCGCTGACTTATTAGCACTACGCCTAAATGTACAAGCCTTGGTATTAGGGGATGATTTCCGCTTCGGTCATGATCGCACTGGCGACAGTCAGTTTCTGCAGAACTATGGTCTGCAAGTGACGGATTTGCATACTATCACTGATGAGGTTAGCGCTAATAATGAAGCTACTGGCTTTGATGCGGATACTGATAATCATGACACTGAAAACACGCGCATCAGCTCTACTCGTGTCCGTGACCTCTTATTAGCGGGTGAGATAGAGGATGCTAGTCGACTACTAGGCCGCGACTATACTATGATGGGCTCAGTGGTTAGTGGTGACAAAATCGGCCGAACCATGGATTTTCCTACGGCTAATATAGATTTAGATCGTATAAAACCAGCTTTGCACGGTATCTTTGCGGTGGATGTGATACGTCTTGATGCTGCAGGTAAAGTGATTGCTGATGGTCTGACTAATATTGCTGAAGAAGGACTGTTAGGAGTAGCAGGTCTACGTCCGCATAGCCTTTTTGGCACGGCTAGTGTTGGTATCAGGCCTTCGGTCAATAAAGGTGATAATTGGCGTTTGGAAGTACACTTTCCGCAATTTAAAGCTGATTTATATAACGAGACGCTACAAGTAAGATTTTTGCATTACTTGCATGGCGAACGTCATTATGAAGATTTAGATGCTCTAAAAAAAGGCATTCATCAAGATGTTACTGATTTGCTTGATTGGCGAGAACAGCAGTTAGCGCCATAGCTATTAGAACTACAGTTATTAGAGTTGATCTTTGTAAGATTTGAGTTTTGCTACGAAAAAGCCAGCTTGTTCTAAACAAACTGGCTTTTTATGTTGCTCATTTCACTAATTATTTAACAACTAGTATTAGGCATCGGGGTGCATACGGACATTTAAATCATCAATAACTTCTACCCAAGCAGCGTCTTTTTTCCACTCTTCTTGTAAAAACATGCGCTGATTATCATTCCAAACATCAGACTTGATCAATTCTTCATTTTTCGCTAGTTGATTATTAGCAACAAATTTATCAATAGCTTCATCTGAGCTCTCTAGTCCTAATTGTGCAAATAACTCATTCATAGTGTATTCAGGTTCGCCCAACATAACTCTTCTCCTTAAAATTAATAATATTATTTTAGTAATAGAGTTTATTGTAGCAAGCCATTATCTAAAAGCTGTTATTCAATGTTTATCTAACCTTACCCTTTGTGTTAACGAAGCGATGGGTACACCACTAAAATATATAGGACAAAAAAAAGCCCTGCTAAATGAGCAGAGCTTCTTGATTATAAAAATTTTAATTCTAGCTATATTTATAGCAAATACTAATTACGGTAGTAAGTGAGAAACTGCATCACGCTCTTCGCTAAGCTCTTGCTCAGTGGCTGCCATCTTCTCTTTTGAGAATTCTGATGAGACGTCAACGCCTTCAACGATAGACCAGTCGCCACCCGTGCAAGTACATGGGAATGAGTAAATCAAGCCTTTAGCGATACCATATTCGCCGTTTGAGTAAACGCCCATTGATACCCAATCGTTCTCGTCAGTGCCCATAGTCCAAGTACGCATGTGCGCGATAGCTGCGTTAGCCGCAGAAGCAGCAGAGGATGCGCCGCGAGCTTTAATAATAGCCGCACCGCGTTGTTGTACTTCTGGGATATAAGTGCTTTCGTACCAATCGCGATCTACTAGATCTAGTGCAGGCTTACCATTAACGGTGCAAGCAGTCAGATCTGGATACTGAGTTGAGGAATGGTTACCCCAAATGATCATTTTCTGCACGTCATTAACAGTGCTGTCAGTCTTTTCAGCCAACTGTGCAATAGCGCGGTTATGATCCAAGCGAGTCATAGCGGTAAAGTTACGTGGATCTAAATCTGGGGCGTTACGCTGAGCGATAACGGCGTTAGTGTTCGCAGGGTTACCAACAACTAAGACTTTCACATCACGGCTTGCCACGTCATTTAACGCTTTACCTTGAGCTGAGAAAATAGCAGCGTTAGCTTCTAATAAATCCTTACGCTCCATACCTGGGCCACGAGGACGAGCACCAACTAATAAAGCATAATCGATATCTTTGAATGCGACAGTAGCATCATCGGTTTGTACGATGTCTGCTAATAATGGGAAGGCACAATCTTGCAATTCCATTACCACGCCTTTTAGCGCATCAAGTGCTGGAGTGATTTCTAGCAATTGCAAAATAACTGGCTGATCTTTACCTAGCATCTCACCAGAAGCAATACGGAATAACATAGCGTAGCTGATATTACCAGCAGCACCAGTGACGGCAACACGTAAAGGCTTTTTCATAGAATATTCTCCAACTAATAATTAGAATGATTAGACAGTATCTTTTTCGACAATATCTTTATTGACTGATAGCTTTTTGCACAATAGCTATTGAGATTATGACTTATTAAAGACCGCTTTTATGCAAAACTATACATAAAACGAGAGCTAGTGTAGCACTTCATTTAGGGAATCGTCTAGCGACAATAGCAGGCAAGATGGAGAGTTAAAAGCTATTTAAGCGTTATATTGTTACATTTTATGCTGACAAAAGTCAGTGAGTCGCTACTGCTAATAGCAATGACATTCTATTTATAATGGCTTAGTGGTTACTATTGACCACCGGAGATGATGAATTTTTTGCCACAGCTATCAACGGTATTGCTGCAACTTGCGAAGTTATTACCCTCGTAGCAGACATGAATGTTAGTCAAAGTAGACTGACGACGGCTTCCTGCTTGGCAAATTAAGTCGATAGCAGACGAGCTCATGCCACTATTTAGGCTGGTCATCTGTTTTATGAAACTTGACTTAGAGACTGTATAGCTATTACCCGTAGTCAGCTCACTAGGTAATTTTAGGTCTCCAGCATAGTTGATAATTTGGCGGAAATAACTGTTAGCACTCAGCGGACTACAAGTGCCATAACGATGCCAGACTTGGCTACGAACGGTAGTGTCTGGCATGATACGGTTGACGACTTTTAATTGTAAAGGGGTCAGACGTGGTTCGCTACCACGACCACAGCGCTCACCATAACCCAAATCTAAACCAGAAATAGTAAACGAATAGCCCTCTAAACATTGACGCATGCGCGCACGTGAGGGCTGCATACTGCATAGCGCTGGCGTCATCTCAATCATTAGCACTCGCTGACTGGTATTGACAGCACTTGCTGCTTGCGCAGGCAGCATTACTATACCTTGCAACAATAGTAAGGCGGCCATAGCAAATAGCTTATTGTTAGCTAAAACTTTTTTAATTAAAGACACTTGAGCATTATCATTAGTCGCAGCAGAGACCTGAAGCCGAACAGACGACCGACAACTGTTGGGCTGATGTTGTACGATATTTAAATATTTCTTTATCATAATTTCACGAGTATTCAGTAGTTATCGAACAAAGGTTATAGCTTGTAAGCGGTAAAGAAAATATCGGCTACGACTGCTAAATAGCTAGCCATGCACACTATTCAGCATAGCTTATGCAATAGTAGCAAACCGTTTTTTTTAATCTATAGCAGAAACGTAAATTCAGTTTGTTTGGCATTATTATCAAAGACTATCAAAGCTTGCTTAAGGACTACAATAGCAAAAACAATCTGCCCTGTTCACAAAAAAAAGGCCATCAACGATATCTCGTTAATGACCTTTTGAAACTATTATTACCATTAGCTCTGCAATATTAAGCTATCTAAGTGATTGCTACTGAGCTATGGCAAATAAGCTGCTGTCACTAAAAGCCCGCCGGAATGACGCCCATACGGTCAGTAATTGCTTGCGGGCGACCTAACAAACTACTATAGATAGTAGCGTTTTCCATCACATGCTTGACGTAATTACGAGTCTCCGGATAAGCGATTGACTCTACATACTGATCGGCAGCAAGCGAACCATAAACGGGCTGCCAACGTTTGGCATTATTAGGGCCCGCGTTATAGCCAGCGGTTGCGAGTACTGGTTGATAATTAAGTTTACCCAAAATATCACCCATATACCAAGTGCCATAACGGATATTGGTATCGCCACTGTTAGCACGGCTGGCACTATAGCTCTCGCCTAGATTGCGAGCGATGTATTTTGCGGTATCTGGCATCACTTGCATCAGACCACTAGCGCCAACATTAGAGCGGGCTGAGGTCACAAAACGGCTCTCTTGACGCATAATGCCATAAGCCCATGCCGGATCAATACCAGCATCTCGGCTGTAACGAACCACCGCGCTTTGATGCGGCATTGGATGTGATAATGCCAAACTATCTACTCTATCAGTATTATCCACCGCATAAATCGCGCGATCGAGCCAACCCATATCATGCGCTACGCGGGCCGCAGCAATGATCAAATTATCATCGCGTTTATCACGCGCAACCTTCACCGCCCAGTTCCATTCACGATTAGCAAAGGAGCGATTGGCATCACCATTATAAAGAGCAAAGGCACGAGCAAAGTTAGGCTCTTGCATGACGCGAGCACGATCAGCGCTGCTTATATTAGGCAGATTATTACCGCCCAAACGGCTAGCATCAAAGCGCTGACCTACTTTGTCTTTGGCCATCAGACCGTAGTATTCATTACTTTTAGCCAATTGTTGATACATTCGCTTGGCGGTACTGCGCTTATTACTATCGCTTGATTGCTCATAAGCACGAGCTAACCAGTATTGCCATTGATCAGACTTTTGCGACTCAGCATCCATCTTGGAGATAGCTTCAGCCACATCATCCCAACGACTAAAGCGAATCGCCGCTACCGCATAATATTCAGCTTCTTCAAGACTAAAATCATCATCCAAACTATTACGGAACCAGTCTACTGCCTCACTATTAAAACCATCGTCAGTATTATAATTCATACGTTTGACACCGATAATACGATAAGCATAGCGGCGCGTATCATCATTCAATAAGCGTCTACCCCGCTGATTGTCTTGCTTGATATCGAAATCTAGTTGCAAGGCGGCTTCACGATAAGACTTATCAGCCAAGCGACCTAGCGCATACAGATACAGGTATTGATTGGTTTGGCTAGCCGACTCTCTAGTAAACTTGTTAAAAAAAGCAGATTGATTGAGTTGAATTTCACTCAAGGCTGAATAAGGAATAGGCGTGCCTAAGCGTGAAGATAACGCCATGATATCGCCTGTCTTGCCAACACGCAGCATACGTTTCAGTCTTGAGACTCGGTCGCTATTACTAATAAGAGCATTATTATTCATCTCCATCGCCAGCTGATCACATAAGGCTGGTTGCTTCTTAGTCGTCAACCAAACATCAGTTTTAGAAGCCATGGCTCGCATAGTGTCACCGCCATGATTAAAACCAAGAGCAATGGCGCAGCGCTCAGAGCTATCTGCATTGGTAATTAAATTAGCGACTTGACGCACCGAGGCATAATCACCAGCAGCAGCTTTGGTTTCAGCAAAATCCGCAACCAGCTTTTCGGCCATAACCGTATTAGGATATTGCCGAACAAACTGCGAAACCGCAGCTGTGCTTTGTGAATTAAGATCTAAGTTCATGCGCCAATAAGTAGGATACATTGCCAATAAGCCACCACTCATCGATTGCTCATAACCGTATAGCGCACTAACATCGCCACGATTTTCAGCTTGCGCGGCGGCATTAAACGAGCCAATGCTATTATCTGGCTGAAAACCGCCTGCTTGATAACTGCCTTCACTTTGAAAGCTTTCGCTATCACCCCATGTCAATTCAGCACAAGCAACTTGCGATAAGCCAAGTGCACCCATAGCAGTTGCTAGGCTCAAAGCACTCACTTTCAGCTTTCTGCTATTGATGCTTTTCAGTGTTTTTAGACCTTGATGCTGATTAGTATTAATATCTTCTTTGCTGTTTTGGGCAACGCGCAACTTTGTCATACGGACTCTCTTTGTTATCTTTCTACTAGCTTATGAATGGCGATTTGCTGAGTTTTTTGGCGGTAATGGCAGTTATCATACTATATTTGTTTAACTTTCAACCATCCCCTTTACCATTTATCCATAATTAGGACAGCGCCCAGTAACAACAAAGTGATATTACGCCAGTATTAGGGTTCATTTGCTGTTATTTGTCTGATAATGCTCAGTTAACAAGGGATAAGCAATTGATACTACTATAAATAATTTATCAGTTTTAACGGCGTTAGTCTCTCATACTTTTCCCATTAGTCGCTGATTATGATAAAATACGCCACTTATTAATCGCCTGCTACCGCTATAATTTTTCATCATGGACTTATTGTTATGAGTGTTACTGTATTTGATCCCCGCATTGATGACGCTGCTACCGCTAACGCAGATGTCACTACGCCTGCTATTACGGCACTCAAAGAGCCAAACTCTGTTCATGCACCAGTGAATACAGCCGCTATCAAAAAGGTCTTTATTACTACCCAAGGCTGTCAGATGAATGTCTATGACTCTGACAAAATGCTTGATGTGCTTGGTGATTCACACGGTATGGAAGTTACCCATAATATTGATGAAGCCGATGTATTGCTGATGAATACTTGCTCTATCCGCGAAAAAGCGCAAGAAAAAGTATTTTCAGAGTTAGGTCGTTGGCGTAAGTTGAAAGAAAAACGTCCAGATCTAGTGATTGGCGTTGGTGGCTGCGTGGCTTCTCAAGAAGGCGATAACATTCAAAAACGCGCGCCTTATGTCGATATGGTGTTTGGTCCGCAAACTTTGCACCGTTTGCCAGAGCTATATGATCAGTCCAATAAGCAGCAAGATATCGCTCCTAAGAACCGTATTGGTACCATCGATATCTCCTTCCCGAGCATTGAGAAATTCGACTTCTTACCTGAGCCAAAAGTTGACGGGTTTAAAGCTTTTGTCTCTATCATGGAAGGTTGTTCAAAATATTGCTCATTCTGTGTGGTTCCTTATACGCGCGGCGAAGAGTTGTCGCGTCCCCTTGATGATGTGCTCGCTGAAATCGATAGTCTAGCCGAACAAGGCGTGCGCGAAATTAATCTATTAGGTCAAAACGTCAATGGCTATCGCGGCGAAAAAGAGGACGGCAGCATTTGCCGCTTTGCTGAGCTATTACATTACGTCTCACACGTCGATGGCGTTGAGCGTATTCGTTATACCACTAGCCATCCACTAGAATTCACCGATGATATTATTGATGCGTATGCACAATTACCTGAGCTAGTGTCACACTTGCATTTGCCGGTACAAAGTGGATCAAATGCTATACTCGCGGCGATGAAGCGTAACCATACTATCGATGTCTATATTAATCAGATCAATAAGCTCAAAGCCATTCGTCCCGATATTCATCTATCGAGTGACTTTATTATCGGCTTCCCTGGTGAAACCGAGCAAGACTT
>CBETCF010000045.1:0-12462 GCA_965534785.1 uncultured Psychrobacter sp. | reverse complement strand
TAACGATTTCAGCGATAGTTTGATCATCGACGCGGACATTGCGCGAGATCTCATTTAGACGCGCGCCATCACAGACGTTACAAGTGGTATCGGCTAGATATTTTGCTAGCTCATCACGCACTAGATTACTTTGTGTCTTGGCATAACGACGCTCTAGATAAGGCAATACCCCTTCAAAAGGTACAGTTTTATTGGTTTTACGTCCACGCTCATCAGTAAAGTTAAAGGTCAGCTTCTCTTTACCTGAGCCTTGCATGATTAAATCCTGCTGCTCTTTGGTTAGCTTTTGCCAAGGGGTATCCATGTCGATTTTGAAATGGTTACAAACGGTAGATAGCAAGCCAAAATAGTACGCGTGGCGCTTATCCCAACCATTGATAGCGCCTTGATTTAAGGTCTTATCGTGATGAGTAATGAGCTTTTCTGCTGAGAAATATTGACGTTTACCGAGACCATCACAACTTGGACAGGCGCCATAAGGATTGTTAAAACTGAACATCCGCGGCTCAAGCTCAGATACGGCGCGATCACAAACCGGACAGCTATGCTTAGCCGACATCACTTGGTTGGCATCACCGCCTTCTTTGGGATTACCATCCATAAAGTGTAGTGTCACAATACCTTGACCCAAACGTAATGCGGTTTCCAAACTTTCAGCAACCCGGTTCCCTAAGTCATCGCGTACTTTGAAACGGTCAACGACCACTTCAATGGTATGCTTTTTCTTCTTATCGAGTGTCGGTAGCTCATCAGTATCATAAACATCGCCATCGACACGCACGCGCACGAAGCCTTGTCCAATGAGCTGCTCAAGCAGAACGGTATGCTCACCTTTACGCTCACGAACCACTGGCGCTAATATCATCAGCTTAGTATCGGCTGGCAGTGCCATGACTTGATCGACCATTTCGGTCACTGACTGCGCCACCATTGGCTCGCCATGCTCTGGGCAAAAGGGCGTACCAATACGCGCATAGAGCAGACGCAAATAATCATAAATCTCAGTAATGGTTCCGACTGTCGAGCGCGGGTTATGGTTGGTCGATTTTTGCTCGATAGCGATGGCAGGCGACAACCCTTCAATACTATCAACGTCAGGCTTTTCCATCTGTGAGAGGAACTGACGCGCATAGGCCGACAAGCTTTCGACATAACGACGCTGCCCTTCGGCATAGAGCGTATCGAAGGCTAGTGAGGATTTGCCAGAACCTGATAAACCAGTAATGACTACGAATTTGTCACGTGGAATATCAAGATCAATGTTTTTTAGATTATGAGTACGAGCGCCGCGTATTGCGATATGGTCATGGGCCATCGGTGATAGATTTCCTATTTTCTAAAGTTGGCTACTACTATGATAATGAGGTCTAGTAATCAGAACCAACGAATATGAAGTTAAAAGTATTAAAAGAAAAATAATAGTGGAGCAGGTTAGTTAAAAGAATGAACTAGAATCATGGATAAATCTAAATGAATAATTGTCGTTTATAAATTTTTGACTTTAAAAGTACTTTCTACGAATTTTATTTTAATAACAAACAAAAGTTCTTTTATTTTAATAATTAGAGAGTAAAGTAATTATAGCTATTGAGATAACTATTAAATGAGTTTGCCGGATTTATCAATAATAGATTAATAAATAACACTAGCAACGCCTTACTTTATAGTCATGATTAGTCGATTATTCAAGGTAAGGGTGCGCATTGGATGCACTTAGTAACAAAATTATAGAGGCTAAGTGAGAGCTTAGCGTAGAGAGACAAAAGTCTCGGCAAGAAAATGGCGAATGTTTTATACTATGGGGCTTGATTGATGGCTGATGCTAACAGCGCTGATGATAACGCTGTGCAATATTCAAGCAGGCTTGCTTTAATAAGAGCTAATTATTTTAGAATAAGTCGTGCTAGTTGTCGGGCAGTTTAGCTATCAGGCGTTATAGGATAAACCAGTGAGGCGAGTATGAATAGCGTAGAAAAACGGGCAATCTTAGGAGTAGGTGGTATTTTTGCCTTGCGAATGGTTGGCCTGTTTATGATCGTGCCAGTATTTTCGGTCTATGGTGATAACTATACCCATGCTACGCCTTTTTTAATTGGCTTAGCGGTAGGGATTTATGGCCTCGGTCAAGCGATCTTTCAGATTCCGATGAGCCTAGCTGCTGATAAGTTTCCGCGTAAACCGATTATTATGCTCGGTCTGATATTGTTTGCGCTAGGCGGTATCATCGCTGCAAACGCTACTGATATTTATGAGGTGATTATCGGTCGAGCGCTGGCAGGTAGTGGCGCAGTCTCTGCAGTGTTAATGGCACTGCTTGCCGATGTGACTCGTGAAGAGATGCGCACTAAGGCGATGGCGACTATGGGCTTGACGATTGCCACTTCCATTATGTTGGCCTTCGCTTTTGGTCCGTTACTTGTGGGCTCGCTCGGTATCTCAGGTCTGTTTTGGCTAACCGCAGGTTTTGCTATCTTGGCGATGCTGCTATTGCTAGTAGTGCCAACGCCGCTACGCGTGTTAAAACATAATTTAGATAACAAATCTATCGGCCAGCAACTGGCTACCGTTCTCAAAATTGGCGACTTAAATCGTCTGCATATTGGTATTTTTGCGCTGCATCTAACCATGACGGCTATATTCGTGATTTTGCCGCATCAGCTTAGTGAAGTGATGGGGTTATCGGTTCGTCAGCAAGGTCTGGTTTATTTGCCATTATTATTCATCGGTTTTGCCGTGGCTATTCCTTTTATTATTATCGCTGAAAAGAAACGCCGAATGCGCCAAGTGTTCTTAGGGGCGCTCGCCTTAATGACCGCCGCATTGGCTATACTGGCATTAGGTAGCCAAGTAGGCGTTGGAATTATCTTAGGGTTATTACTGTATTTTATGGGCTTTAACTTACTTGAAGCAACGATTCCCTCTTGGATATCCAAGCGCGCCCCAGTCGCTAATAAGGCAACCGCGATGGGACTCAACTCCTCTAGCCAGTTCTTTGGCGCTTTTGTTGGTGGGGCGATGGGTGGCTTGTTATTAACTCAGTCCAACCTACTAGCTTGGGGTATCCTAGCGGTCATTATGGCGGCAGCTTTATTACTGATTATTCCTATTGCTGATCCCCCTTATCTCTCTAGTACTACCGTAACTATTCCCAAAAATATCGACATTCAAGATTGGTCGCAGCAGATCACCGCGATTGCTGGCGTCGATGAGCTAGTAGTGATGGCAAAAGAGCAAGTCGCTTATCTAAAGCTAGATAAGACCCAATTAACCGATCTATCGCGGCAACAATTATCGCAGTTGGCACAAAGCCCGCTCGATATTTAACTTCGTCTTTCAATGTAATTTAGAGTTTGTTTGTAAGCAATGGCATTAAGCCGGTTTGATGATTGGATGTATTTAATTAATAAAGATGTGATGCTTAATGGCGCGGTGATGATTAAATTTGGCGTGGAGCTTGGTAGTGTGGCTTTGAACATGCATTGTAGCAATGATTAGTAATAACGATTAGTAACTTATCGAGGCTTAAGTCGCACAAATGTTAAGTAGCGTGCGACATCGAATGTCGTGTCTAAATAAGCGTTACTAGATATTTACTTTAAAAAAGTATAAAGTAAAACTATATTATTGATTATAAATTAGGGTTAATACTTATTGACCTTATAAAAACAAATTAAAATAAGTACTTAGCTTTTACTAAAAGAGGCTGTGGCTTATTAATAAAATTTTCAATCTGAAAAAAGGAAGGTATTATGCGTGGAGTTAATAAAGTCATTATCATCGGTAATCTCGGTGCAGATCCCGAGGCACGTCAATTCAGCAATGGCGGTAGCGTTACCAATATCTCAGTAGCGACTTCTGAGCAATGGACTGATAAGCAAAGCGGTGAAAAAAGAGAAGCGACTGAATGGCATCGCGTCTCGTTATTTAATCGCTTAGGTGAAATCGCCGCTCAGTATCTGCGTAAAGGCAGTAAAGTCTATATTGAGGGTAGCTTGCGCACTCGTAAGTACCAAGCCCCTGACGGTAGCGATCGTTATGCCACTGAAATTCGCGCTGACCAAATGCAGATGTTGGACGGTGCTAGCGGTGGTCAAGGCAGTGGCGGCCCAGGCGGTAGCTATGGAGGAGGTCAAGGTCAACCGCAGGGTAGTGGAGGGATGTCACAAGATGGCCAAGGTGGTTACGGCAATCAAGGCCAAAACAATAACGCCCCACAAGGCGGTCAAGGTAGTTATGGCAATCAAGGAGGCTTCAATAATCAGGGGTCTCAAGCGCCACAAAATCAATTTAATGCGCCATCGCAAGCTACGCCAAGTAAGTCAACGGCTATGCCAGATGGTCCTGTCGACGATGACATTCCGTTTTAACTTATACAATAACAAGATGTTGAGTTAACTATAGAGAGCTTATATTAATATAAGCTCTTTTTTTATTTTCTAATTAGAGTTGCTTTCAGTAAATATCCATAATAGAAAAGAGGTGTTCATTTTAAAGAGCAGTTGAACAACTCGCCTATAAATTATAATCAACTGGGCTAAATAACTGTAATGAGATTAATATAGTAAAGTCACCCACTCAAAACAGATAACTAATAAGTAGCATTTATCATAAAAGATAGTTATAAATATGCTGAATTATAAATATAATGAAATTTAAATATGTTATTATTACAACCATGATTCAATATAATACTTATACCTAATACAGTCTGTATTTAGATTGAATTAATGTTTTGTATTTTTAATCTATAATTAGATAGCCTCTCTTTTTTATAGTAAAGGCTATCACTAGATTATAAGAATCTATTCACTATAATTGATACTTTTATACCGAGGCTATTATGAGTAACAACGATACCATTAATTTAGAAGCTCTAAATGTCGACCAACTACGTGCTATTACCGAAAATGCCCAACAGCTTATTGCGCAAAAGCAGCACCAACGTCTTTATGATGCCTATATGCAGTTCGAAAAAATCGCTGAAGAAAGTAACAGTAGTATTGATGAGATTTTAAAAGCCGGCGAGAAGCTTGAGAAAAAACGTAGCATTAAGTACCGTAATACTGATAATCATGAAGAAACTTGGACTGGCCGTGGACGCAAGCCTACTTGGCTAGTAGAAGCGTTATCGGCAGGCCGTCATCTGAACGACTTTGCTATCTAGTAATTATTAAAATTATTACTATTTTCGATATTTATTTCGCTAATTAGTTCAATAAAAAAGCCAGTATCTTTAAATAAAAGAACTGGCTTTTTTATGTCACCTAAAGCCGTTTATTTGCTATGATAATAAGCCTTTAACCTATCCAAAAGAGTCTTCTACTTGTGCCGAAACTGTCTGCCTCTTCCAATAAGCGTCCGCGCAAGCTCTGGTGGTTAGTAGGACTGATAGTCTTTGCGATATTTGCATTATTACAAATGCCAGCAGCATGGATAGTCGAAAAATATGCTCCTCAGTCTCCCTACGTCCAGCAAGTATCAGGTAATGTTTGGCAAGGCTCGCTTATCTGGCAACTACCACAAGCGAGCACAGCGCTGACAGGTGCTGCTAGTTGGTCATGGCAGCCATGGCAATTATTTTTGGGAAAAGTAGCTGCTGACGTCGATATTACCACTGGGCAGACCAAACTCAATGGACAGCTCGCTATGCGACCTAGTGGTTGGCAAGTTAATGATATGAGTGGCAAGATTGCTGCTGAAACCTTAGCTAGTGTGGTCAATTGGCAATTACCGAATACCCCTATTCAACTTAATGGCGTCTCACTACAGCGTAAAGATGCGACAGGCGATAAATCAGCAGGGTTCATTAAAGCGGATGGACAGCTGACTTGGGTTGGCGGTGAAGTGGGCTATCCTAATGCCGGTAAGCTGCTTTTTATCACTATGCCACCGATGCGCGCCCAGCTGAGTAGCGAGCAAAAAAACAATAAGCAATTGCTGCATGTTAATTTATTAAACAATCAAGACAAGCGTTTAGGCGACTTATATCTCGACGGTGATAATATGCTAGATATCAGCCTGACGCAGCGCCTGCTTGAGAACATGGCAGAATACAAGGGGCAAGCCCCGCAAGATACGCCAGTGATCAGTGTTCGCCAGCCCCTGTTAAATGGCTTAGGGGCGAATCAATAATGAGTATGAGCGCACGATTAAAGCCGGTGATGGACACGCTAAATCGCTTCTCAGCATGGCTGTTACTATTGGCTATTATCTGGTTATGTTGGGTGGCAGCAAGGTTGTTATGGCTAATACTCGCGCCACCCATAGCGCCAGCATTGCCTCTACAAGCCATTCAAAATAATACCAATATCTCAGCTGATAACCGTAATATGTTTGCTATTTTCGCCGACTCTGAGGCCGCTACGGTAGCGGCGCAACCGCCCCCTAATGTGCTATTAAAAGGGGTGCTGCTTGCTATACCAGAGAGTTTGTCATCCGCTATGTTAGACGTCAATGGCGTAGTCAAAAACTATCGTATCGGTGATAGCTTACAAGAGACCGGCTTTACCCTTATCGCGGTAGACTGGAATGCGGTGATTATCGCTGACGGCGCAGATCAGCAAACCGTCATTAGTCTGCCAGAGTTGCTACCGCTTGATCAAAGAGGATTAGATCCTAATGCCATTGCTAATCAGCGCTTGCCTAATAGCAATTCGCTGTCAGCTAATAACAACGGTCTAGCTTTAGCTGAAAGTGCAGCAATGGCTAACGAAAATAATGTGTTAGGGGCAGTGGAAGATAACCAACCGGCTGATACTGGCTCCGCTATTGATGAGGCGGTAACGGCGCTAAAAGAAAACCCAGCGAGCTATTTGAGTCGTATGGGGGTAATGGCGTCAGGTGAGGGTTATCAAGTGACGGCTGCTATGCCAGCGGGACTCCGTAATCGTTTAGGCTTAGAAGCAGGCGATAAGGTACTGACCGTCAATGGCCAAACGGTGGGAAATAGTCCTGCACAAGACGCTAATGTCCTACAACAAGCAAAGCAATCAGGTGAAGCTCAAATAGAGGTGCAACGTGGTGATCAAGTTATCACTATTCGCCAGCAGTTTTAGACTTTAGCGCTAATAATCTTTATATATATTTTTTCAGTGACATCACATTGGGTAATATCACCATGGTAAGTTTGGATAAGTTTTCAACAACCCCTTTACGCTTTTGTATACAGCGGTTGCTGCGTTTGTGTCGACCACTGTATTTAGCGTTGCCCATATGGGCAGCTTCTTGCGGTCTTGCCAGTGCTGAGAGCTGGAAAGTTAATTTGCAAGATGCGGACATAAAAGCTTTTATTAATGAAGTGGCGACGATTACTGACCAGAACTTTGTCCTTGATCCGCGTATCAATGGTAATGTCACTGTAATATCCAATCGCGCCTTATCACGTGATGAGATTTATCAGCTGTTTTTGAGTGTGATGCAGGTCAATGGCATAGCCGCCATCGATTCTGGCAACACTATTAAGCTCGTCCCTGATAATATCGCTAAGCAGTCAGGTGTCGCTGTAGATCTGCGTGGTGATAGCGTTGGTGAGTCGTTGGCTACGCGGGTCATTTATTTGACTAATACTCAGGCCGCTGAGATATTAGGAGTCATTCGTCCTTTGATGCCGCAGTCCGCTCATGCCGCTGCCGTACCTGGGGTCAATGCGTTAGTCTTATCTGATCGTGCTGATAGCCTCAATCAGCTAACCGCGCTCATCCGTGATTTAGATAGCAACATCAATGATACTTTGCGAGTGATCCCGCTACGTCATGTGGATTCTGAGCGTATGATGGATCTGATTAGCGCCTTGGTGAGTACTGGCGGTGGTCAGGCAGCCGGTGGTGATCAGCTCAAAGTAATTGCTGATGCGGCGAGTGACAGACTACTAGTAAAAGGCAGTCCGGAGATGATTGCCAAAGTACAGGAAATGGTCAATCAGTTAGATACCACACCGACACGTAGACTCAGTGGTTTACGTGTGTTTCGGTTGAAGTATGCCAGTGCTAGTCATATCGCTGATATGCTGCGGGGCTTATTGGCTAACCAATCTATCAATAGCTCGGGCGCTAGCTCAACTCTAGAATCAGCTTCTTTGACAGATGCCAGTAGCGCCGGTTCAACACTTAATGGTGCTGCTAATGAATTGTTAAGTAATAGCGCGAACAGTAATAACAATACTACCTCGGCTGTGAATAACAGCACGGGCGGCGCTAGAGTTAGCAGCACTGGTAGACCTTTTAGTATTATTGCCGATGAAACGCAAAATGCCGTCATCGTCAATGCTGCGCCTGAGCTAATGTTTGAGATTGAAGAAGCAGTAAATCAGTTAGATAATCGCCGCGCCCAAGTGTTGATTCAAGCAGCTATCGTCGAAGTTTCAGGCGATGATGCTACTCAATTAGGGGTACAGTGGGCATTAGGTAATGCCAATAGCGGTTTAGGGGTGGTCAACTTCACCAACGTCGGTGCTAGTGCTACGGCTCTTGCTGCCGCCGCATTATCAGGAGGCGGAACAGGGATTAGTGCTGCTGCTAGCTCAATCGTCGGTGCCTTGATAGGGATTGGCGATAGTCGTAAAGACAGTAAGGGTAATACTGAGTTTTATGGCGCCATCTTGCAAGCGTTGGACTCTTCAACCAGTGCTAACCTACTATCCATGCCTTCTATTCTAACCTTGGATAATGAAAAAGCGAGTATTCTAGTCGGTCAAAACGTACCTTTTGTCACCGGCTCTTTTACCACTAGCGGTAATAATTCGAACAATCCATTCCAGACTATCGAGCGCCAAGATATCGGTATTAACCTCAACGTCATACCGCATATTGGTGAAAACGGTACAGTGCGCTTGGAGGTTTCTCAAGAAGTATCCTCAGTAGTGCCAGGCAGTTTCGGCAACTCAAGCGGTATCGTTACTAATAAGAGCCTGATTAACACCACTATATTGGCGGATGATCAGCAAACTATCGCGCTTGGTGGTCTAATGCGTGATAACTCGACTACCAGTCAACAAAAAGTGCCCGGACTAGGTAACGTACCCATCATTGGGCGCTTGTTCCGCTCAGATAATGACAATACCCAAAAGAGCAATCTAATCATATTTTTGCAGCCCACTATTCTACGTGATGGCGGCGCAGTAGCTAGCGTCACTGAGCGCAAATTCAATCAAATGCGTGTGCTACAGCTAGTCATCGATAAGAACGGCACTATTAAGCAGTTGCCTCTTAGCGGTACCGAAGGCTGGAATGGTGAGATCAACAAAGACTATGAGTTGATGCCGCTCAATCCTCTGATCCCTAAGCGCAACCAACTACCACAATCTACTGCGCCACAAGGCTTCACTAGAGTAGACAGTCCAAATGCTGGTATTACCACTTATCCGCTAAATCAATAGTTTTGAAAAAATGAATGGATTGAAGCATAACAGCTAAGTTCTTACCTCAAAAATTATAGTAAAGAGATATTATGAATAAGAAAAAATGGTTCACTCTAAGTGTGGTGGGCGCAGCCTTGCTATTGATACCTAGGCGCAGTAGTCGGCAGACATTACCTGTTACTCAAGATAATTTGAAGCCGACAAATAAAGATAAAAGTCAGCTGCCAAATAGAAATGCTAAAGAAGCTAATAGCCAATAGCTGTCGTCTTGCTATAAGGCAGGCTTAGACTAATAATAGCTTAGACTTGAGCTAACGATTGATTACCTTAATTACTCATAGTTAAAATTAACGCTACGTAATGTAAACCGGCACTGTGTTAATATTTCAGTCGATCCTTCATCGTAGTCGACATCATGAACCGCAATAATAATTTGTCAAAAATCTTAAGCTATCCGGCTGTGTTCTATAGGCCTTTATTCATTGCAGTGGCAGTGAGTAGTAGCGTTTTATTAGGCTGTGCGCCGCAAGCTGAATCTATGTTTGAACAGCAGGCTGAAGCAGAGGCGGCTAACGAGATCGGCGCTAACATCAAGATAGAAAAGCGTGAAGCCTCAGAATCTGTCCCTGTTGCTGATAGCGTAGCAAGTCAGCAAGCCCTGTCCATAGATATCAGTAAGCAACAAACTATTGCGCGTCAACCAGAATGCGATCCACAACAAGCGACTTGTCAGTATTTGGAATTAAATACTTTAAGGTTTACCCCTGCACAGCCTTGGCTAAGCGCAATTATGTGGCAGACTATTTCCCGAGTATTATCGCCTGATACGCCCTTTGCCAGTCAACAGCAAGTTGCCAAAGATACGGTCGCATCGGTATTAAAACAGATTGAATTTAGTAGCGAAGGAGTCAGCTCACAACCTAGCTATCAGCGTATTAATACTGACTTAACCGTTAATGAGCATGGCGCCGCTATCAGTGCTGGCGATAATGCTAAAGCGACTAGTGATAATGCTAACGCAGCTAGTAATAATAAAGTTACTGGTTATTTATTAGTAGAAGCAACTGAGCACCGCGGTGCCAATCATCAGCAGTGGCAGCTGAACTATATCATGCTAGATATGCAAAAGAAGCTACAGCTCACTCTAGAAGACATCTTATTGCCAAATGCCGATATCGATAAATTACTGATGGCCTTTCAAGCACCAAAAAAACAGTGGCTTAGCGAACAAGGCATTGAGCAGCAGTATTTAGAAGCATGGCCGCTACCTCTAGCCAAGCAGTGGTATATCGATCAGCAGGGTCTACATCTGGTTTATCAATCGGGAGAGCTACTGAATAACAAACCTAATACGGTAGACTTAGTCGTTGCTTTTAGTCAGTTGCAAGGTATTGTTAAGCCCGATTATATGGTGGCCTCATCTTTATCGCAGTAGTAGCAATAGTAATAATAAGGTTATTTAGGAAGCGTTTATGTCCGATATATCACAGTCTCTAATAGACCATAAAGCAGAGTATCGTTATCCTTTGATTGATACTCATACTCATTTTGATGCGCCCGTATTTGATAATGATAGAGGGTCAGAAGCAAAAAGCGCCTATGAGAATGGGGTAGAGCATTTAGTACTAGTAGGTTATTTATATCGACATTTTGACCGGCTTTATAAGGTTAAGCAGTCTTTTGATTCGCAATCGCATTACAAATCTAAGACTCAGTCTCTTTTGCACCCTGAGCAAGGGTCAGAAAATACGAACGCGGAATTAAGAGCCGCGACCCAACTAGAAAGAGCAAAACCCGAAGCTCATATCGCTCTTGGTCTGCATCCTTTTTATATCGAACAGCATACCGAAGCGCATCTGCAAGCAATGGCAAAAATGCTCGATGCGCAGCGTCCTCTTGCTATTGGTGAGATTGGGTTAGATACTTTTACCGCAGAGATGAAAGAGCCTGAAAACTTTGCCAAACAGCAGCAGTTTTTTATCGCGCAGTTGGATATGGCTGTGGCGCATCACTTACCAGTGATGCTGCATATTCGTAAAGCGCATGCTGATGCTTTAGCCATTCTAAAAGCACACGCTTATGATGCTAAGACGCTAGGCGGTATTGCTCATAGCTTCAGCGGCGGTGAGCAAGAAGCTAAGGCTTTTGTGAAGTTAGGGTTTAAACTTGGGGTTACCGGCCAGATTACTAATCCGAATGCCAAAAAGCTACGCCGAGCTATTGAAGCCGCCGTCGCTGAATATGGTATCGAGTGTCTAGTGATAGAGACCGACTGTCCGGATATGACGCCTATTATGTGTCAAACTAGTAGCGATAATTCGTCAGCAATAGGCAAAAATATAGGCCAAAGCCCGAACGATGAATGGAAAAAAGGCGATAGCCAAGGAAGCTATAATCAAGAAAGCTATAATCGCAATGTACCGGCGAACTTACCTTGGGTATTGGCCAGCTTAAGTGAATTACTCAATGTAGATAGGGCGCTATTGGCCCGTCAACTTTGGCAAAATAGTATAGCTAGTTTAGCTCAGTCTTGGCCTTATCCTTTAGACTAGCATTATTTTTTGGATTAGACAGGCGATGGCTCTGTTGCTACAAAGAACGATCTATAATTCACCTCTCTGAATAAAACACATCTTAATGAATAGAGTTTTAATGAATGAATGAACAAGCAATTGTAAAAAATAATGATAGCGACTTATATAAGCTGACTGATAGCAGTCAATATCAGCGCCGTTTTCAAGGGACTCAAAAGCTTTATGGCCCTAATGCCTTTACTAGCTTTGAGCGCGCCCACATCTACGTAATCGGTGTGGGCGGCGTGGGCTCGTGGGTGGCTGAAGCTTTAGCTCGTACCGCTGTAGGTAGTGTCACTTTAGTAGACTTGGATGTTCTAGTCGCTTCCAATGTCAATCGTCAGTTGCCAGCGCTCGATAGTCATTTTGGCCAAAGTAAAATTGCCACGATGGGCGCACGTATGCGCGAGATTAATCCAAAAATTGAGCTACAATTAATCGATGATTTTTTAACGCCAGATAACGTTGCACAAATATTACCTAGTCGCGACAAGATGAAACAAGCTTTAGCTGATAATCGTGCCACCATCGTTT
>CBETCF010000044.1:0-12523 GCA_965534785.1 uncultured Psychrobacter sp. | reverse complement strand
CGCAATATTATTATTGACGCGCTCAAAACTATTAATTTCAAGCTCATTACTACTAACTGAACCAAAAATCCCGTCGCTATCTTCACCGCAGCCTGTGAGAGAGATAACGGCTAGACCTATGGCAGTAGGTAAAAGAAGTTTTTTCATAGTAAGCCATCCCTTTAATTCAAATATTACTTTTATTGACTAATTATTATCACCACAAATATGACTGCAAATTTTATACTAGTAAGCTCATAGTTAGTATATAAACCTTGTATAGCTCAATACAGTTTGCCTTGATCGTGCTCTTCTACTTACAAATTCACAGTATAGACTTACCACCTTTATATAGCGCTCTATCTATATCTTGTTATCCTAGATGAGTTATAAAGGTTACTAGCAGTAGTAACCTTTATATAGCTATTAATAAAAACTTAAAACAAAGGATAATGTATGAAAACTCTATATTCAACCAAAGCCACAGTAACTGGCGGTCGTACAGGTAATGCCAGTCTTCAAGATAGTGACTTGACTATTAATATGGTCGCACCAGGTTCTGGTAAAGACGGTAACAATCCAGAGCAATTATTTGCTATGGGTTATGCTGCTTGCTTTGATGGTGCCCTTGCTGCAGTCAAAGGGGAAGAAAAAGCGAAGTTTGACTCTACCACTGCAGTATCAGTAGATTTACTGAAAGGTGAAGGCTTAGATTTTAAATTAGCGGCGAAAATTCATGTTGTTGCTGAAAACACAGATTTATCAGCAGATGAGTTCCAAAAATTAGTAGAAAAAGCCAATAAGGTCTGCCCATATTCTAAAGCGACTCACGGCAATATCGATAGCGAAGTAACTTCTGAGGTCAAATAAAACGGTTAACGACTTTATGTAGCGAAATATTTTAGATCATAGAAGTAATAGGAGAACTCAGTCGCTACTGGGTTCTTTTTTTCGTTTCTTGTAGACATACACCTCGTAACTTTTAAGCCATTCGGCACGGCGCCATTTTATCGTTATAATAAGCGCATATTATATTTTGATTTTAGCCCTTAGCTGATAAGTGACCCTTTATGACTACTCCTATAAAAGATAACGATCACAACTCCCACTCGCCTATCGATCCTGAGACACTGCCCAATTTCGCTACTATGCCAAACGTGGCGACGATGGATACCAGTCAGGTGGATAAGGATAAACCACCCTTCATCTTAGTGGATGGCTCTTATTATCTATTCCGCACTTATCATGCTTTGCCAAAGACTATGCAAAACACGCAAGGGCTGACCACCAATGCCATACGCGGCACTTTGAACGCCCTACTCAAGTTGATGCGCCGCTATCATCCTACCCATATGGCGGTCTGTTTTGATACTAAGTCGCCCACTTTCCGCCATCACTTATCAGAAGACTATAAAGCTGGACGTCCGCCTATTGATGCTGAATTGGTCGAGCAAATTCCTTATATTCACCGCTTAGTCACCGCTTTGGGTATTCCGTTGTTGCGCATCGAAGGCGCAGAAGCGGATGACATCATCGGCACTATGGCTTATCGCGCTGTGGCTAAAGGCCATCATGTGGTCATCTCCACCGGTGATAAAGACATGATGCAATTAGTCAATGATGCGGTAATTCTAGAAGATAGCTTCACCGGAAAAGTCATTGATACTCAAGGTGTGATGGACAAACTCGGTATCAAGCCGACACAAATGATTGACTATTTAACGCTAATGGGTGATGCCTCTGACGGTATCAAAGGTGTGCCTGGTATTGGTAAAAAGACTGCCAAGGACTTACTCGTTGAGTATGGCGATATCGATAATATGCTCAAACATATCGGCTTTATTAAAGGACGCGGCGCCAAAGGCCTGATAGAACATGCTGATGATATTCCATTTAATGCAAAACTCGCGACTATCGTTACCGACTTGAATATCGGCCATGACTGGGAAGATCTAAGAATTAATACCGATCCGACGGCTTATATTAGTGAGCTGCGCGAGCTGTATACTGAGCTTGAATTCAGAAACGAGCTTGCTTCCTTAGATCATCCGAATCATCCCGCCAATGGTTCGCAAAGTGTTGCAGAAACTCAGGCAAATGCTGAATCACAAGCGCAAGTGGCTAAGTCGCTACAATCGACTAAGATTGAAAATATTAAAGACAGCAAAGATCATAACAAGGCTTGGCATACTATATTGGATATGCCCGCTTTTGAAAGTTTAGTGGCGCAACTAGAGTCGGCCGCGCATTTCGTCATCGATACCGAAACCACTAGCATTTACTGGCGTCAGGCTGAGATTGTCGGCTTATCTTTTGCTGTGCAAGCGCATGAAGCTTATTACGTGCCGCTGACTCATAGCTTAGAAGGCGATGAGCTAATCACCAAACAGCTCGATCGCGATACCGTTTTAGCCCGTCTGAAGCCTATCTTAGAAAACCCTAAAATAGGCAAAATCGGTCAACACTTAAAATATGATGCGCATATTTTGAGTCATTATAATATCGACTTAGTAGGTGGTATTCATGCCAATCCCAATAACTGGGCAATGGATACTATGCTCGCAAGCTATGTGATCAATGCGGCGATTACTCGTCATGGCATGGATGATTTGGCTAGGCATTATTTGCAGACGCAAACCATTAGCTATGAAGACGTCGCTGGTAAAGGTGCAAAACAAGTTACCTTCGACCAAGTCGCTATCGATATCGCCAGTGATTACGCTTGTGAAGATGCTGACATTACTTATCAGCTGTTTGAGGTGTTCAGCGATAAGCTAGCCGATGACGAAAATAATATCAGACTGCTGAACGAGCTTGAGATTCCAACGGCTGAAATCCTTTGCCAAATGGAAGCGCATGGTATCTTAATCAAGCGCTCCTTCTTAAATGAGCTATCCAAGCGCTTCGATGAAGAGATTATCGCTTTAGAAGCACAAGCTTATGAAGTGGCTGGCGAGGAGTTTAACTTAGGCTCACCGAAGCAGTTGGGTGAAGTATTATTTGAGAAGCTTGGCGTAATAGGCGGTAAAAAAACCAAGTCCGGTCAGTATTCTACTGGGGAGGCGATACTGTCTAAAATCGATCATCCGTTAGCAGAAATTACCCTTGAATATCGTGGTCTCTCTAAGCTTAAGAGTACTTATACTGATGCTTTGGACGCAGTAGCAGATAGCGAAACCGATCGCGTGCATACTAGTTACCATCAAGCTTTGACCAGTACCGGACGCTTATCTTCTACTGATCCAAACTTGCAAAACATTCCGATCCGTACCAAGACCGGACGCCTGATTCGCCAAGCCTTTATCGCGCCAGAAGGTCGAGTACTATTAGCAGCGGATTACTCGCAAATTGAGCTGCGTTTAATGGCGCATTTCTCAGGCGATGCCAACTTAACCAAAGCCTTTAATGAAGGCTTAGATATTCATAGCGCTACTGCGGCTGAAGTATTAGGTAAAGCGGTTGACGAGGTCACTGCGACCGAGCGCCGCAATGCTAAAGCCATCAACTTTGGACTGTTATATGGCATGAGCGCTTTTGGTCTTGCTAAGCAATTGCAGATGAGTCGCAATGAGGCACAGGACTATATCGATATGTATTTTGATCGCTACCCTGGCGTCAAGCAATACATGATAGATACTCGCGCTAGCGCTCATGAGCGCGGCTATATCGAGACTATCCTTGGACGCAAACTCTATACCCCTGATATCAATAATAGCAATCGCATGGTCAAGCAAGCGGCAGAACGAGCAGCTATTAACGCGCCATTACAAGGCTCAGCGGCTGACTTAATTAAGCTGGCGATGATTGCGGTCGATAAAGTATTGCCTAAAGAGCAAGCCAAAATGCTATTGCAAGTGCACGATGAGCTAGTGTTCGAAGTGGACAAAGATAAAGCCGATGAAATCGCGCAGCTGATTACTGATGCTATGCAAGATGTGCTAAGTAGTACGGCTAAAGATATGGGCTGGGATATTGCATTTGCCGTGCCTTTATTGGTTGAGACCGGTATTGGTAATAATTGGGATGAGGCACATTGATATTCGCTAGCTGTAATTAAAAATTTTAATAATAGCTATTGATAGATTAGTATTATTAATCAATAGCATAGGATGATATTTAATATTATAATACCGTCCTCAAAAAATAATTTTTGACCATTAATTCAACTTTAAAAGTGAGCTTATAGGCTCGCTTTTTTATTTTAACTTTTCTCCATTATAGCTTAGGAGCTGCTCATTTTTACTGAAAACGGTATTATAGAAATCGCTAGCGCTATCATCTTAATGTTATGTTTATTAAGATGTATACAATATGCTATGCAAAGTCGCCTCAAACAAGGCGGCTATTTTTGGCTAGCAGCCGTTTCGATATTTTTTACCGTTATTAGACGTGAGTTAAATCATTTGCCAGATTTATTTTTCAATGAGCGTATTTTATGGTTAGGTCATAATTATGACTGGTGGGAGGATCGCTTACTACTAGTAGTCTATATATTAGCGCTAGGTTTTTTGCTATACGCTTGGCGCTACTGTTGGTCGGTACTCAAAAGTACTCCACTATGGTTATATCTCAGCGTCGCAGTTCTAGCTTTAGTACAATATAGTGGGGAAAACGCTATCGGCTTTTCTCACAATTCGGGCATGATAGTGGAAGAGTTGTCTGAAACGGCTATTTACCTCATGGCGCTTGGTTATTTGTGGTCGTTTAAAGTGACGGATTTTGAAGAGTCTCTAGAGCAAGGCTTAGAGCTGGAGGAAGTGATTAATTAATAATACTATCGATCCTACCGAAACCTCTGTTACGGATATCATCTAGCATTCAATAGTTGTCTTTAGGTATCCTAGCTTATTGATAAACATTGCTCTTGTACTATCATAATAATAAACACTCCTCACTTTAACTATAAAAGGATATTTTATGAATATACTAATTACCGGTGCATCACGCGGGATCGGTCTAGCCACTGCCAAACGTTTGGTAGCCAAAGGCCACTGCGTAGGATTATTCGATATTGATACCGATGAGCTAGCGCACGCCATTAAACAAAAGGCTTTTAAGAAAGCTAATAAGAACCAGCGCGTTATTACCGGTGATCTCGATGTTACCAAGACTGACTCTTGGGATAACGCTATCGAGCATATGGTCAATAACTTCGGTGGTATCGACGTGTTGATTAATAACGCTGGCGTGCTGGTCAGTGGCGTATTGCCAACTACCGATTTAGATAAGCAGCTGTCGCTAATTGATATCAACTGTAAAGGGGTATTGATCGGCTGTCATAAGCTCGTTCCTTATCTAAAAGAGAGCACTAATGGTAAGATTATCAACTTATCCTCTGCTTCTGCTATCTATGGTCAGTCTGAAGTCGCGCCTTATTCTGCCAGTAAATTCTTCGTTCGCGGCCTGACCGAAGCGTTGAATGTCGAGTATGCTGACTTAGGTATCAAGGTTATCGACGTGATGCCATTATGGGTCAAATCTGATATGACCAAAGATATCGAAGTGACCAGTATCGATCGCTTAGGTATTAACTTAACTGTCGATGATGTCGCCAAAAAGTTATGCAAACTAAGCTGTAGTGCTAATCGCAAGATAACTCGCACACATTATCCTATTGGCTTGCCAGCAAAAATTTTGCAAACTACTTCGCAAGTCACCCCAGACTCAGTGATTCGCTTTATTAATAAGAAAATCGGCGCTAAGTAGGTTTTAAATTTAAATCGCTAATACTATAACGGCTACTAATATTTGGTAGCCGTTTTGCTATCTACTATTTATAAACCAGTTTCATCACTTCCGTAATAGTCTATTTTAGCTTTCTTACATTTTTTGACATCCTGTGACAGCTTACTACTAGCGATAAAACCGAGAAGCATCCAAACTGATAAGGTAATTAATTTAGTTTTTAATCATACTCTGTATAACAGTATTTTGAATAACAACAAAGAGGACTTTTTATGGATAACTCAAAAACGCCAATACCTAAAGAGATGGATCATATCGAAGGCGATAGTAATATCACCGATAGCGCGCAAGGCAGCCAAAGAGTCGATATGGACAACCCGATGTTACATACTTTCGATAATGACGATGTCATTGATAATACTGCCGGATTTGATAACTCAGAAGTGGGTACAGATGCCACTCAAGGCTTGACACCTATGCATCGTCAAAATATTGATGAAGCGACTATCGATAATGTGTTAGTACAAGATAATCTAGATGATAGCAATTATCCGGATATCGTCGATATTGCCGATAGAGAAGCGGCTGAACGTAGCAATGATGATGACTTTTAGCAGAATAAGTATTTTATAACTTAAAATATTGCCATAAAAAAACACGCTCAATTAAATTGGGCGTGTTTTTTTGGTCTTAATTTACGGGCTTATGTTGTAGATAACGGCTGATCCGTCCACACATCACGGTAGCTCGTATAGTAGCTAATCATGCCAACCGGTATCAACACTACAAACCCAAGTCCAAGCGTCAAGGTAACTCCTAAAATAGCAATAATAGGGCCTACTATTCCAAAAACTAAAAATGGCACGATGTTTCTCAAGCAGCCCTTAATACTCATTTTCATGGCCTGTAAGGGCTTGATATCATGTAACACAATTAACGCTGGCGCAAACCAAATAGTCATTATTAAGGGAATAAAAGCTAAAACGGCTAATGCAAAAATAAACATAAGCGCTAAGAGAATGCCAGAATTCAGCTGTCTAAACACCTCAAAATCAAGTCCTGTAAAATAAATAATAACAGCCATTACAAGAGCTAAAGGGATGACAATAATAATAGTAGCTACCAGATATAACAGGATTAAAATAACCAAGGGAACTAAGTGAGTGCTAAAAGCCGAAAACAAATGATCGAACCTAAGCTCTCTACCCATAGCTTGCGCTTGGCAGCCCTTCATCACTCCGCCAATAAAAACAAAGGTGACCAGAGAAAACGCTAAATTAATGACAGGAATATAGCCACCAATAAGCGCTATGATTAAATAAACTGCCCCAATACCCATCCATAATAAAAACTGCTCTCTAAACATGGTAAAAGCATTGCTGATCCAACTGATACCCCAACTTGCTCTTCCCACTCGTGGCTCGGCTAATAGTCGCGGCAATAACTGACCATAGTCATCGGTAGGCGGTAAGTCTGGTGGTAAGCTGCTGGGCTTTTGCAGCGAGACGTTAGTCAAAGAGTCATTAGGGTTAGACATTACAGGCCTTAGATAAAGTTGTAGAAATAACTGAGAGCATTACACCCAACCGTCAAGCGTCCCTGCCCAGCCTTTAACTAGTGGCGCGCTCATCGCTTCTAACAAATCGATATGCGCCTCATCAGTGTTTAATGCTGGAATATAATGATACTCTTCTCCGCCCGCCTCTAAGAAGTTCTCACGGTTTTCAATCGCTAGCTCCTCTAAAGTCTCTAGACAATCTGCTGAAAATGCCGGACTAAGAATCTGTACCGACTTTACCCCAGACTTTGCCCAATCCTCTAATACTACGTCGGTGTAAGGCTTGACCCATTCTTGTTTGCCAAAGCGCGACTGAAAGCTAATAATCCATTCGTCATCCCTAAGTCCTAACTCGTGAGCAACTTGCGCGGCAGTACACTTGCAACGACGCGGATAAGGATCGCCTTTATCCATATAAGGCTGCGGTATTCCATGAAAACTAAACATCAGCTTTTCAGGCTTACCATGCGTGGCTTGGAATCGACGAATACTATCGGCTAACGCTTTGATATAAAGCGGATGGGCGAAGTAATCTTTGACGATAGTATAGTTCGGTAGATTACGCTGCTTAAGTGACCATTTGGTAATCGCATCATAGACGGCACCTGATGAGGTCGCTGAATACTGCGGAAATACCGGTAACATCACAAAATGATCAACGCCCTCGCTGCGTAGCTGGTCCATTACATCAGGTAGACCTGGATTACCATAGCTCATCGCTGAATGCACCGTGACTCGAAACGGCTCATTTGCTGCCGCCAAACGGGGCTCTAGCTGCGCCACTTGCTCATTTAGAATATTACGCATTGGTGAATCGCCATCCCAGATACTGGCATAGGCTTCAGCAACGCGCTTTGGTCGGCTCGGTAATACAAATAGATTGAGAATAATAGCCCATAAAAATCTGGGAATCTCGATCACGCGCGGATCTGACAAAAACTGACGCAAGTAGCGACGTACCGCAGGCGCCGTTGGCTCATCAGGAGTTCCTAAGTTGATCAATAACACAGCAATACGAGGAGGCAGTTTAGGTTTCATAGCAGCCCATTATTTGAATAGATTTTAGGGAGGGTTTAATTAGTTTTTCAGTAAGCTTACGATGGCTTATTAAGTTATGCTTATAAAAACAACCGTTTTTAACACGGCTTAGTGTAGCATCTTATCGCTCAAAAACGCATGGTAAATGTCACTCACTTAGCATTTGCCACTTTATGCTGATAAAGCCTTATGATGGAGGTTGTACTCCTAAGCGCATCGCCATACAATAGACAGCACTAGCGATAGTGCTATTGATGCTATTGCCCATTTTAATGACTGTCGTCCTGCGAGGTAGCTTTGAGCGCACGTGCTGATATTGATAATAATACGCCTAGTAATAAACCTAATGAATCCTTTGACTGGAATGGTTCAGTAGGTATTGTGACCCCTGAGACTATGCTCTTCTCTGAGCCTTTGACCTTGGAGTGTAACCGTACTTTGCCATCCTTTGAGTTGGTCTATGAGACTTACGGCACTTTGAATAAAGACAAGTCCAACGCTATCTTGATCTGTCATGCGCTCTCAGGCAGTCATCATGCGGCTGGATGGTATAGCGAGGACGATAAAAAGTCTGGTTGGTGGGATAACATGATCGGTCCTAATAAAGCCATCGATACCAATCAATTCTATGTGGTCTGTGTTAATAATATCGGTAGCTGCTTTGGCTCTACTGGCCCGACGACGCTCAATCCTGACAGCCCTGAAAATGAACAACAAGTCTATGGTCCTGATTTTCCACTAGTCACTATCAAAGACTGGGTCAAGACCCAAGCCATGTTCTCCGATCGTTTAGGAATAGAGACTTGGCACGCTATCGTCGGCGGTTCGATGGGCGGTATGCAAGCGCTGCAATGGTCCATTGATTATCCGGATAGACTCAAACGCTGCGTGGTCATCGCCTGCACACCTAAGCTATCGGCACAAAACATTGGCTTTAATGAAGTCGCGCGTCAGTCTATCTTGTCAGATCCTGACTTTATGGACGGGCGCTACTTACAAGCAGGGACTTACCCGCGGCGCGGACTGATACTAGCGCGGATGGTCGGCCATATCACTTATCTGACTGATGATGCGATGAAAGCTAAGTTTGGCCGCGATCTAAAGTCTGGCAAGTTTATGTATGGCTACGATGTGGAGTTTCAGGTTGAGAGCTATCTGCGTTATCAAGGCGAGCGCTTTAGTGAAAACTTCGATGCTAATACTTATCTGCTGATGACTAAAGCTCTAGATTATTTCGATCCTACGCGTGGCTACGTTGAGCAAACTCAATCAGCAGAAGTAACTGTCGCTGAGACGAATCCTAATCTAGCGCGTACAGACGGTAATATAGAAGAAGCTGTTGCAGAAGAGACTAGCCGTTTGTCAGAATTAGAGGCGCTAAAAACAGCTTTTGCCCACGCTAAATGTCAGTATTTAATAGTGTCTTTTACCACTGATTGGCGCTTCGCTCCTGAACGCTCACAAGAGATCGTTGATGCCTTGATGGCGACTGGTAAGCCGGTCAGCTATACCAACATTGATGCCCCGCACGGTCATGATTCTTTCCTTTTCGATATTCCACGTTATATGGGCGCTATCAAAGGCTTTTTGACGGCACCTTTTATTAATGATCATAATAAAAGTCAGCTAGCAAATAATGGTAATAACTCTACAGGAGCACGCTCATGAGAATGGATTATCAACTCGCTGAGCGCTGGATTGCGCCGCACTCTCATATCTTGGACTTAGGCTGTGGTAATGGTGAGTTACTAGCGCATTTACAGCAGCAGCTAAGCGTCAGTGGTTATGGCCTTGAGATTGACGAAGATAAAATCAATGAAGCTATCGGTAAAGGCTTATCTATCGTTGAGCAAGATCTAAATGATGGCTTGGCACGCTTTGCTGATGATAGTTTCGATACGGTAGTTATGGCACGAGCGCTACAAGCGGTCAAAAATCCTGACGAGCTTTTGCTCGATATGTTACGCGTGGGCCGTGAAGCGGTTATTACCTTCCCCAATTTTGCACATTGGCAAAACCGTATTCATCTAGGCCTAAAAGGGATGATGCCAGTCTCAGAAGCGCTACCTTATGAATGGTACAACACCCCAAATATTCATCTTTGCACCTTTAAAGACTTTGAGCAGCTGTGCGCCAAGCACGATATCCGCATTATTAATCGCTTCGCGGTTAGTGATTCTGATAAAGGCTATGCTCCACTGATGACAGCTTTGATAAAGCAAGTACCAAACTTATTAGCCGATGTCGCTATTTATCGAGTGACTAAAGCTTAATAAGGCTCTATAGCTGCATATTTAGCAAAAGAATAATTTATTTTAGTGACCTTAATTTTAGGTCTAACTTAAATAATACCTTATGCCATAAGTAAAAATGACAGATAATTAGTGTTACAAAGTCCTTTATAGTATTGTTGGATTAAGTCACGCTAGTGTAACTCGCTGATTTTATTGACTTCTACTAGCAATAGATTGTAGTTGAAGTAGGTAATTAGTATTTGAGTTTCGTAACATTGAGTGTTAAGCTAACAAAATATTGTTATTCACACCCTTATTACGACCACTTATCTATTGCATTACTCTGACAGGTTAAGGAAAACCGTTTCAAAGTAAGCCAATATTTAATAGATAAGCGCTCATTAAAGTATTGCTTTAATCATCAGTACCTATCAAAAGTTAGGACATGACTTGATTTATTGCTAACCAGTTGCCGACTTACGGAGTTCTTATGAAATTATTTAAAGCCGCCCTATTTACTGCTATGTTCTCTTGCGCTGGCCTAGCGAATGCTGAGTTAATCTCAAACGTACCGCTAGATACTTCACGCTTCGAGCTTATGTCAGTAAGTGACTTGTCTGCTCGTGCCGCACAGGGTAACGATCACGCCCAATTTTATTTAGCCAAGCGCCTGCAAAAAGGTGAAGGTATGGCTAAAAATACTCAGCAAGCTATCCAGTGGTATACTAAAGCAGCCAATCAAGGCGTTGCTCCTGCTCAGCTCAATCTAGCTATCATGTATTTGCGCGGCGAAGGCGTACAGCCTAATATCACCCAAGCCCGTAATTGGTTAGAAAAAGCGGCGATGCGTGGCGATAATCGTGCCAGCTACACGCTTGCTCTACTCGATGAGAAGCAAAAGAACCTAGTTGATGCCTACAAATGGTACGATTTGGCTTCTCGCGATGGTATGTTAGATGAAAAAGTACGTAATAAAGCTCGCGGCAAAATTGGTCAACTGGCTTTAAACCTATCTACTTCAGATATCGCTAGTGCTCGCAGCAAAGCGGATACTTGGTTCCAAAGTAAATAAGCCCAAAATAAGCTTAAGCTCAAACAAAAAATCCAGCCTCTGTGCTGGATTTTTTATGGCTTATAATAAATGACTTAGAACGGTATGGGTACTGACGCGAGTCCATAAAATTTGCTACCATACTGATATTCGATACTATCAACAAAATTGACGGTTTTACTCTTATTATCTAGGTGGTGACATTATGGCTAAGAACGCTCTACAAGCGCAGCTCTTAAAAGCAGGATTGGTAGATAGTAAAAAAGCGGACAAGATAACTAAGCAAGCCAAACATGCTAAACGTACGGGTGATTCATCTGCTACAGAGTCCAAAAAAGCATTAGCAGCAGCGCAAGCTGAGAAGGCAGAAAAGGATCTTAAGCTCAATCAACAAAAGCAGCAGCAGTTAGAGCAAAAAACCCTCCACGCTAATATCATTCAAATGATTAAGCAGCATCAAATCCTAGAGACTGATGGTGAGGTCAGTTATCAATTCGTCGATAACTCAAAGATTAAAAAGCTTCATACTACGCAAAAGCTTTATGAGCAGATTGTTGCTGGTCATGTAGTCATCGCACGCTTAGAAGAAGGTTACGCCCTACTTCCACGTCCGCTAGCAGATCGTATCAATGCCAAGTTGGAAGGCTTTATAGTAGTGTCAAATGACAAGTCAGAAGATGCGATAGAAGAGGATGATCCGTATGCTGCGTACGTCATTCCAGATGATTTAATGTGGTAAATACTTAAAACAGTAATAAAAAATCCAGCTCATTTGCTGGATTTTTGCATTTATGATCTGTACTTTAAAAATTTAGTAATGATATCATTTATTAACACATTCAAAAATCATCCCAAATTTGCTAAACTACGCCTCCACTAGCGAATTCCACAATTACGCTAGTGTTATAGTTAATATTAGATCCTTTCACATGATGCACTAGGTTTACGTCCTAGCCCGCAGGAGAAACAAATGAGCAC
>CBETCF010000043.1:0-12573 GCA_965534785.1 uncultured Psychrobacter sp. | reverse complement strand
CCATTGAACTTACGATCAGTAATGACATTGGCGGTACCAGCAGCCACGCCTTCAGTCATTCCCCAACCTTCAATCATTGGACAACCAGTGACTTCTAACCATCGGGCAGCGGTTTGCTCAGTCGCTGCCATACCACCGGCTTGAGAGATTTTTAATGAGCTAAAATCTAAATCTTTGAAGTTTGGATTATCGAGTAACCCCTTAAATAAAGTATTAACCGCTGGAAAGATATGAAACGGCTGCTTGGATAAAGTTTTGACAAAGCCAGGCATATCTCGCGGATTAGGAACTAGGATAAAGGTATAACCTGAGCGCACCGCTAATAAGCTAAGCATAAAGGCAAAAATATGATAGAGCGGCAAAGCCATGACCATATTAATGTAGATATCATTAATCTCGCCAGTGATAGGGCGAGTCCAAGCCTCAGACTGTAGAGCCGCGGCCACTACATTGCGCTGAGATAAGATAGCGCCTTTGGATAATCCGGTAGTCCCACCGGTATATTGCAAAAAAGCTTTTTGTTCTAAATCCATTTTTGGCTTTTGAAAAGGCATGTTTTTGCCTCGTTTAAGCACATCTGGGAATTTAGTTACCGCACGCTTAGGATCGTTGAGCTTATACTTGGGAACCAGACGTTTGACTTGCCGAATAATAGTGTTGACCAAGATACCCTTGAGGCCCATCATATCGCCCATTTTCGAGATTACGATATGCTTAATAGCCGTCTCATCGACGACTTGTTCAAGAGCCTGAGCAAAATTATCTACCAAAAATATCGCTTTGGCACCAGAGTCGTTGAGCTGATGGCGCAATTCACGGCCGGTATATAGAGGATTAACTGGAGTACAGATATAGCCTGCACGTAAAATACCTATCATCGTTGGCAAATACTGCGGTACGTTTGGCATCATCAATGCTACAACGCTGCCTCTAGGCAATCCTTGCGCTTGTAGCCAAGCGGCAACAGCTAACGACGCATTATCAACATCGCCATAAGTATGAGTGACGCCCATACAAATGCTTATAGGATGCAGGCGATAACGACTAAAGCTTTCTTCATAAAGCTCTATGATGTTTGAGTAGTTATCTGGATAAATTTTCTTGGGTACACCAGCGGGATAACGGGCATGCCAAGGTTTATTCATGGTCATTTTCTGCGTCCTTGAGTTTTTAATAGTAGTAATCGGGTAATTCCATTTACAGTTCAGACTTATAATAAGCATAGCAGAGGTTTAGGGATTAATCCGCTATAATTAGATAACTTAACCGTTCATCTATTTCGCTAAACACTTTAAACATCAGGTGTTCAGACCAAGCTACCGTTCGTCGGTTTTATAAATCGCTCTGAATAATAAGTAAAAATCTTTGAAAAGTATAGAGATAAATTATCATTTAAAAAGCGTACTAGTTTAAAACATCTTTAAATAAGCTATATTTTATTTATTGATAACCATAACTACATAAATAAAAGCCGCTATTAGTGTTTTTTATGAGCTGGCATTGTGTTGATCGATGGCTTGTTTAATGATGTCATGTAAGCTTTTGGGTACTCGTACGGGTCTAATAGGAGCTGTATGAGCAGCGGTAGTCTCAGATTGAGTAGGGCTAAGTTGATTCTGTACGCAGGCAATGACTATCTTTGCGCTACTTAATAAGGTGTCGAATTTGTCTGGCGCCTGCTGTACTAAGGGCTGGCGATGAATGCTCTGATGGAAGATAATACTGGCAGGCTTGAGCTCGACCTTATCGATGCGTACGCTTATTATTTCATCCAATAATATGGCTTTGCGATACTGTAGCTGCGCCTGACTGACCACAAAGTGCTGTATTTGACCATCGTCAGTTTGCAAAAAATAACCACTGAGATTCAGCTTAGTAAACCAGTCACGGCGACAATTCTCAAAAAAAACCAAATGATTGGCATGATAAACAATGCCGCCGGCATCGGTGTGATTAATATAGATATGATAGTCAGTAGCAAATAACGGTTTGGTCTCTGTAAGCGTCGAACTTTTAGAATGGGTAGTCATAACTTTACTCGATTAGAGGTAATACGGCTGCTGTATAAGTAGGGGAGTAGGTCATTGTTTTTATAGCGAGTTATATATCTATTTGTGTAGCCTGTTTATATATTGACCCTACTAACGGCAATGAATTATAAATAGTAAGTTAGACACTTTAGCGTAAGAATTGGCATCGAGCAACAGCTAGAGCGCGGTAACTCTGTTATTATTACTTTCTAAATAAAAAGCATGTTTTTGAATCATTAAAGCTCTAGGATTAATTAAACCTATTAACAGGATGGTGTATGTTTCGTTTCGTAAGTTTTAACATTAATGGTATTCGCGCTCGTCAACATCAGCTGGAAGCGGTACGTGATATTATTGATCCCGACGTTATGGGTCTACAAGAGACTAAGGTTCACGATGAGCAGTTTCCTCTCAAAAACGTTGAATCGCTAGGCTATCACGTAGAATACTTCGGTCAAAAAGCTCATTACGGCGTCGCGTTACTCTCAAAAGTCGCGCCTATTTTTGTGCAAAAAGGCTTTCCGCACGAAGATGATGAGGCGCAGAAACGTTTTATCCATGCGCGTTACGTGTTTGCTGGTCGTGAGATCGATGTACTTAATGGCTATTTTCCGCAAGGCGAAAGCCAAGATCACCCGACTAAATACCCAATGAAAAGAGCTTATTATGCCGATTTGATGGTTTATATTGATGGGTTAATAGCAGAGGGTAGGACACTTGTGGTAATGGGTGATATGAATATCGCGCCAGAAGATATCGATGTTGGCATTGGTGAAGCTAATGCCAAACGTTGGCTGAAGAATAGAAAAACTTCTTTCTTACCTGAAGAGCGTGAATGGTATGCCGATCTTATGTCGCGTGATTTGACCGACACTTATCGTCTGCATTATCCAGACAGTGAGGAGTTTTATAGCTGGTTTGACTATCGTAGTCGCGGCTTCAATGATGACCCTAAGCGCGGCATGCGTATCGACCATATCTTATGTACGCCAGACTTGGTAGAGCATTGCGTCGATGCTGGTATCAGCTATGAGCTACGCGCGATGGAAAAGCCTTCAGATCATACGCCTATTTGGACGGCTTTCAAACTGAGTAAATAGGGTCTTATAACTTAATTAATCGATTAATGAGCAGAATAAGTTGATCGTAGTTTTAGATAAAAGTTAATAAACGAATACATAAAGGAGCTATTATGGCGGTTGGAAATACGGCAGTACCAGATACGATATATGCTATTGATGGCATCACCCTTAGCGCGACTGCTGCTGGCGTGCGCTATAAAGATCGTGATGATCTAGTAGTGATTGAGATTGCACAAGGAGCAACAACCGCTATTGTCACGACCAAGAATGCTTTTTGTGCCGCACCGGTAAGAGTATTGCGTGAGCATTTTGCCAAGGCCAGTCCGCGTTATTTAGTAACCAACACTGGTAATGCTAATGCTGGAACCGGTAGTGATGGCATGCGCCGTGCTAGCGATATTTGTGCCGCTTTAGCTAGTAAAGCAGGTGTCGACGTTGATACGGTACTGCCTTTCTCTACTGGAGTGATTGGCGAGCCGTTAAATAGTGAAGCTGTCATTGATGGTTTAGATAACGCTTTGGCTCAGTTAGCTGCTGATAATTGGTTGCCTGCTGCCAACGGTATTCGTACCACGGATACTTTGCCTAAACTAGCTAGTCAAAAAGTCGAGATTAAAAATAACGGTGACGAGAATAGCACTAGCTATCACATTACTGGTATCTCTAAAGGTTCAGGCATGATACGGCCCAATATGGCAACTATGCTTGGTTACGTGGCTACTGATGCCAATATTAGCGCTGATTTGCTGCAAGAGATGCTATTGGCTATTAATGAGCAATCTTTTAACCGCATTACCGTCGATGGCGATACCTCAACCAATGATTGCTGCGTGTTAATAGCGACGGGTAAGGCAAGCTCAGAGGTTATCGATAGTCCTAAGCATCCGCATTATCAGCCACTATTTACCGCTCTAAGCCAAGTGTTCGTGCGTTTGGCGCAATTGATCATTCGTGATGGAGAAGGGGCGACTAAGTTTATGACTGTCAAAGTCAGTGGCGGTCTCAATACTGGGGAATGCTGCGATGTGGCCTATGCTGTAGCGCATTCACCACTAGTCAAGACCGCATTTTTTGCCAGCGATGCTAACTGGGGGCGCATTTTAGCGGCAGTCGGTTATGCTGGCGTGCCCGACTTGAACACAGAGCAAGTCGATGTATATTTGGATGAAGTGATGATTTGTCAAAATGGCGGCGTAGCACCTGACTATACTGAAGCGGCTGGCCATAAAGTCATGAGTCGTGCTGAGATTACTATTCATATCGATTTAGCACGAGGTTCAGCGAGTGACACCGTTTATACTTGCGATCTATCTTATGATTACGTCAAGATAAATGCTGATTACCGTAGTTAACCTAACTAGCTAATCTGTTGACAAAAGTTGCAAAGGTTGACGTTAAGTTACAAAGCAGTCATAGTGCTAGAGCGCTTATCCCTTCTATAATTATCTAGATTTAAAAAACTATAGTCAACATGGTTAGTATTTAACAACTGAAATAAACCAAGCAATAAGCTTGGTAATAAAGTTTATTAAAATATTAATATTTTACAGTTATTAATTGAGGATTTAATTATGAAAAAATTAGCAATAGCAGCACTAGCTACAACTTTCGCTTTAGCCGGTTGTTCTACCATGAACCTTGATGACAAACGTACTATGGTCGTTGAAGGTCAAACCCAAGATGTAAAAGTGGTTAATATTTCAAGCTTTGAAGTAGAGTTAGCACCACGTAAAGCGGTTTGTGATGTGATGGCCTCTAACGGTACGATGATTCAATCAGAATGTGTACAGTATCGTCAGACTTATCAGAAAAACTTTAACACGTTAAATGGTAACATCCAAGGCTTTACTTATGAGCCAGGCTACCGTTATGTATTAGATCTGCGCCAAGAAGCCGTTGCTGATGAAGCATCTGGTATGGTTAAGCCAGTTTGGATTCTAAATGAAGTAGTATCTAAAAACGCTGAGTAATTTTATTTAGTCAAAGCAATTTATGAAATAGCAATTTGTTAGATTCATAATACGTTTTGCAAAAAGCCTCTAATAATTTAGAGGCTTTTTTTTGGGCTTATGGTTTAGTTTTAAAGTTAAGGAGCGCCTATATTTATAAACGTTAACACTGACTATATTTCACACTTACGCCTTGGCTAGCGGTAGGGATACGGTTGTCGGCAATGACCGCTAAGCCACCGCGTGAGGTCTCTTTATAGCTATCAAGCATATCAGCGCCGGTTTGTTTCATGGTCTCAACCACTTTATCAAAAGAGACGAAATGCTGTCCATCACCGCGGCAGGCAAGACGAGCAGCATTGACTGCTTTTACCGCGCCCATAGCGTTGCGCTCGATACAAGGCACTTGTACTAGACCGCCAATAGGATCGCAGGTCAGGCCTAAATTGTGCTCAATACCAATCTCAGCAGCATTTAAACATTTAGCAGGGTCGCCACCTATTATTTCTGCCAAAGCGGATGCTGCCATAGCGCAAGCTGAACCGACTTCTCCTTGGCAGCCTACTTCTGCGCCAGAGATGGAAGCATTCTCTTTAATTAAGCTACCAATAGCGGTGGCATTCAATAAAAACTTGCGCGCGCCATCTTGGCTATAGTGGGATAAAAAATCACGATAGTAATGCATGACGGCAGGGATAATACCCGCCGCGCCGTTAGTAGGAGCGGTGACTACATTACCACCATTAGCGTTTTCTTCATTAACCGCTAAAGCATATAGATCTATCCAATCCATTGCCGCAAGCTTGTCCGTTTTGGCTATCGGCAGATCTTTTTCAGCGCAAAGCTGCAAGTATAAGGCTTGTGCCCGGCGCTTGACGTCTAGGCCTCCAGGCAAGATACCACTAGTTTGGCAGCCTCGAGTCACACAATCTTGCATCGAGTCCCAAATAGCATCCAGATAAGCAAAAACTTCTTCTTTATTGCGATAATGACATTCGTTAGCCAAAACTAATTCGCTGATACTTAAGCCGTTTTTTTGGCAGCGCTCAAGCAGTTCATCAGCACTATTGAACGGATAAGGAATAGCATTGATAGTTGGGGCAGCGTGATCATCATCTGGGTTGGTAGCATCTTCTTCATTAATAACAAAGCCGCCACCTACTGAATAATAAGTTTGTCGATAAATCACATCATCTGCTAAGCGTGCGCTAATACTCATTGCGTTAGGATGATAGGGCAGCACGGTATCGCTATACCAATGAATATCGTACTCGACATTGAAATTAACGCTGTGCTCGCCTGCTATATTGAGCCGTTTATCTGAGAATATTGGCAACAGATACTGACTGGTTAGGCGGGTATCGATAGTACTAGGCGCATGGCCTAATAGACCTAATAATATGGCGGTATCAGTAGCATGGCCTTTGCCAGTTGCGGCAAGCGAACCAAACAGCTCAATTTCTATGCCTCTCACAGCGCTTAGCTGCGTTTGCTCACGTAATGAGGCCAAAAATAAATTAGCCGCTACCATTGGGCCGACTGTATGTGAGCTTGAAGGGCCAATACCAATTTTAAATAAATCAAAGACACTGATCATAATAAGACCACCCTTAAATGAGGTTAATAATGATTATCAATGCAGTTAGCTTACAAGCATAACCGTACCGATTGATTAATAAGTAATTATTGAACTGTAAGTTTAGCAAGGTGATTGCTAAATATTGTTTGCAAGGAGGTTTAGACAAGTTTTGCGAATGTATAAACAGGGCAGTCGGTATAACTGCAGAAGATTCCCTTTTTTTTGCTATAGAATTCCGTTATGATGCTGAGCACATAAGCTTGTGTAACATTCTGTAAGTCTTTTAAGCATAAAGAAGCTAATAGCCAAGATCCTTATTTTAACTCATCTTAATTCTTAATTCAGTAGAACATATCTGACAGAATACAGCCAGTAATATAACCAAATCGTTCAGACCAAACAGGAATCGCGCATGTCCCCTTCTTCAGAGCACTCTCCATCAACTCCACCTGAACCAAACGCTTTAGAGTCTGCTGGCATTGATGCTAATTCTATGAGTTTACCCCATAACCCAGACTTTGATAATGGCAAATGGTTTCCAACATGGCGACCTTTCACGGGCGATTTAGATCGTAATCCTGTTGGTATTAACGAATATTTGCCACCATCAAAAAGTATTTTATTAGGTATTCAACATACTTTTGCCATGTTTGGAGCTACGGTACTAGCGCCATTATTGATGGGCTTTGATGCTAATTTAGCTATTTTGATGTCTGGTATCTGTACCATCATGTTCTTTGTGATCACCGGTGGCCGCATGCCGAGCTACTTAGGATCAAGCTTTGCTTTTATCGGCCCAGTTATTGCGGTAACCGCTTATGCAGGCACTGGTTTTAACGCTAGTTTGGATGTTGCTTTGGGCGGCATTATGGCTTGCGGCGTTATCTACGCTTTGATAGGGCTATTAGTCATGAAAACCGGTACGGGCTGGATCGAAACCTTGATGCCGCCTATTGTTACTGGTGCTATCGTCATGATTATTGGTCTCAATTTAGCGCCAGTCACCATTCAAGGCGTCTCTGCCAATCAGTTCGATGCTTGGATGGCCGCCTTTACCGTACTATTAATCAGTGGGGTAGCGGTATTTACTAGGGGTATGCTGCGTCGTTTACTACTGTTGGTCGGGCTAATATTATCCTATATAGCCTACTATATCATTACTAATGTGATGGGCTATGGCACACCGATTGATTTTAGTAGTGTTGTTGCCGCCTCATGGTTTGGTCTGCCTAGTATTCACACGCCACGTTTTGAGATGAGCGCTATTATCTTGATTGCGCCAGTGGCCTTTATTTTGGTTGCCGAAAACTTAGGCCATTTCAAGGCAGTAGAAGGCATGACCAAAGCGCGAGTAACGCCATATATGGGACGCGCCTTTTTTGCCGATGGGATAGCAACCACTTTTTCAGCAGGGTTTGGCGGTACGGGTGTGACTACTTATGCTGAGAATATTGGTGTCATGGCAGTCACTAAAGTCTATAGTACTACCATCTTTGTGATCGCAGGCGTAGTAGCCGTGATGCTTGGCTTGTCACCGAAGTTTGGTGCGATTATCCAGACTATTCCGCCAGCATTACTAGGCGGCGCGTCTATCGTGGTCTTTGGCTTAATCGCTATTGCTGGCGCCAAGATTTGGATAGATAGCAAAGTTGATTTTAGTAAAAATAGCAATTTAATTATTGCCGCAGTCACCGTCATTATGGGTACTGGTAATTTCAGCTTGAATTTAGGTGGCTTTGATTTAGGTGGTATCGGCACTGCTACCTTGACCGCTATAGTACTCAATGCATTATTCAGTCGTCAAAAACACTAAGGACTGTAGATAGAGTATATATAGCTTGATAAAGTCATTAGCCATAAAAAAGGGGCGAGCTATATTTGATAGCTCGCCCCTTTTTTATGGCTAATTTCTGCTCTAATATTTGTTTTTATAAAACCGCGAAAAGAACCGGTAACGACGTAAAGCTCGTGGTTTAGGCTTTAGTGATCCTAGATATATCGCGAGCATAGTCAAGATGGCGCCAGCCCATTGTAGCGTATTAATCGGCTTGTCTAACCAAGTGTAGTCAATGATTAAGGCTGCCACCGGCTCAGTCAGTAATAATAGACCGGTTAAGGCCAAAGATAGCTTAGGGATGGAGTAGGCAATCAAGCCCCAGGCTAAGCATTGCATCACCGTGCCATAGATTAATATCCACACTACCTCTGACCAAGTAGTTGGCAAGATATGGCCTTTGTCTAGTATTAGCATTGGCACTATCATAGCGAGCACGCCGCCGACACTGATCAGCTGCATCAATACAAAGATAGGCGTCGGCTCAGTGTCGTGGGTCTTACGAATGAAAGTCATTGATGCTGCTAGCATAGCGCCGGAGACGATACCAGTGACAAAGCCCCAAGTGGCAGCGGAGTTTTGGGCAAATTCAGGGCTACCTATCATAGCGACCCCTAGCATCGCTAAGCATAAGCTAATCAGCTGCAAAATAGATTGACGCTCGCTAAAGTATAAAAAGCCAATCGCCGCCAAAAAGAAAATCTGCAAGCTATTGAGCAGCGTTGAGATACCAGGGCCGACCGCATAAATACTCTCATGCCAAAGCGCTAAGTCTAAACCCAAAAATACTCCTGACAATAGACCATAAACGATAGCACGTCTGGATTTTGGCAGACGCTGACCGGCAACCTTAGCCAAAAATGTAAAGACAATACCGGAGATAGCCAAACGCCAAAACGACATAGCCCAGCCGCCAACATCGACATGAGCAACAATCAAGCTACCTAAACCAAAAATGACACAGCCTATAACTAAGCCAATGGTAGCGGTACGGGTAGAGCTATTAGCCATAAAATATCTCTTTGACTTATTGATAAATCAGCTTTGATAAGGGGTTTCGATGTAGTAACTTTTGGAACGCATAAATATTAGAAAAAGTACTAGTCTAACCCTTTTACCTATAAAGCTAAATGCCTGTACTCGCTATTTGTGCATTTGCCAGTCTATAATAGAGGAGTCTATCCGTTTTAAAACTACCGATATTTGAATTGCCTATGTCATTGTTTATATCACTATATAAGAAGTTACCACCTACTTCTCTATCCTATACTGGTTTGCTATGCTCGCAAAGAGGGTTGTTAGCGGCGTTAATGTCGGCCAGTCTGTTATTGGTAATGCCAACGGCGCAAGCGGCTGGTTGTAAGGTACCCAAAAGCTATTATAAGAATGTTGCTTGTACTGCCACTAAGGGCTACTTTTTGGCGACTAAAGACTTTGGTGCGCCAGTGGCGTTACTAGATCGTCAAGGTAAAAGGGTTGTCGATTTATTACGCTATCAGCAGGTAGATGCCAATAAGATTGCTGGCGGGCTAATACCGGTACAGCGCAATAGTAAAGTCGGTTATCTCGATATGAAAGGTCGTGAAGTAGTACCAGTCATTTACGATAGAATGAATGACTCCTCTGGCTGGGCACGAGCCGCAGTAGAGGGACGTATTGTGGTTAAAAGAGGGGGTAGTTATGGTGTCATTACTACTGCGAATAAAACCGTGGTACCGTTTTCTTCTTCTATAACGGCTATCGACGATTATAAAGCAGGCAAAGCGCGGGTCAGTAAAGGCAAATCTGTCAGTTGGTTAGATAAAAATGGCAACACTATCGCTGACCCCAATACAGCTAGTAAAGCAACTAATATCGCAAATAACGTTACAGATAACAGTGGCACTTCATCATCAAAACCTGATGATCAGCGCCTACCAAACCCAGCATTTACCACTTTGCGAGCTGATGAGCGTGATGGTAAATGGGGTTTCGTTGATGATCGTAATGTCACTATGATTACCTACGCTTTTGATGATGTACGCCCCTTTTCTGAAGGCTTAGCAGGCGTGCTCATTGATGGAAAATGGGGCTTTGTCACTCTAGGCGGCGAGCTAGTCATTCCTTTTGATTTCGATAATGCTAGTGTAGCAAGCAGTGATAGCTACCAAGGGGCTTCCTCTTTTGTGTTTAAACAGGGCAAAGCGTGGGTAGGTAATCTAGATAGTGGAGCTAAGATGTGTATCGATACCCAAGGCAACAGCATTAGCTGTGATTAATATGCAAGTCTTAAAGCCATAAACGGTTGTCATTAATTAGTAAAAGAAAAGCGCTGCATAACTTAATTATGCAGCGCTTTTTTAGGTTAAGCAGTCCATTAAATGACTAAAAAAACTACTGTTCTAAAAGGTGATTACGAATTAAATCGACCATGTAAGGCTGGTAATAAGCTGGAATATCATGACCCATACCTTCAATTAGATGAAACTTGGCATTAGGAATAGTCTTAGCGACCACTTTGCCTTGTGAGGCTGGTAATAGACCATCGGCGCTACCGTGCATAACGATAGTTGGTGCCTTAACCTTTTTACTAAAGCGCGCAATAGAACCTGAAGCTAAGATGGCATTGAGCTGCTGTAGCGTGCCTAACGGATGAAAGCTCCGCTGATAACGTAGCTCTGCCACTTCACGTACTGCACGAATATCAATGTGTCCGGGTGTGCCAACCGTCTTAATAAACCAGACACTATGACGAACAATATCGCGCTCAGAATGACTCTCTGGACGATTGATAAGGGTATAGAGCTGCTTAGGTTTTGGCGGCTTCAAAAAAGGACGGTTGGTAGTCGTAAACATCAAGGCCATGCGATCGACTAGGCTTGGATAGCGAGCAGCAACGATTTGAGCGATCATACCGCCCATAGAAGCGCCAATCAAATGGGTAGTACCAAGATGCAAGGCTTTAATTAAGCGTACCGTATCTTCTGCCATATCAGTAAGCTTATAGGCTACCTGTTCGCCTTTATTAGACAAACCAGTTTGCAGACGAAACATCATCTTCAGCTGATTGACTCGCGGTAAGCCTTCAATCTGCACCTTTGAGGAGAGACCGATATCCCGATTATCAAAACGAATGACAAAAAAGCCTGCTTCAATGAGCCTTTTGATAAAGCTGTTAGGCCAAAAGATCATCTGCGAGCCTAAGCCCATTATCATCAATAGTGGCGGGTTATTAGGGTTACCACCCGCTTCAACGCATAGCTCAATACCATCACCAATGTCGATCATCGCTTGGTGAAGATCCTTACTAAGATCTGAGGGTGACCAGTTATGCTCACCGAACTTTTGCCATTCAGCAGTAGGGTAGTTGACGGGTTTTTCGACCACATCAGCATTAGTATTATCAGAATTGCTATTGTGAGCATTCACATTATCAATAATAATTTCAGTATCAGGTTTAGAAGATTTTGAAGTCGTCATATGGTTTCCTATTTAGAGAGTCCCAGTTTAGAGCCTACTAGGCCTAAAACTCAGCCATCTCAAAGTCGAGCTTACCAACGCCACATTCCGGACAAATCCAGTCATCAGGCACATCTTCCCAGCGGGTCCCAGGGGCGATGCCTTCTTCAGGGCAGCCAAGCTCTTCATCATAAATCCAGCCACATACGATACATTCATAACGTTTCATATTTAATCCTATCTATCATTGCTAATTTTATCATCATTATTAAGACTATATTATCGAGAGTCTAAAAATTATCGAGAGTTAAAAACGCGCGTAGTGTAGCATATATCGCTAGCCAGCTAGTTTAAGTTTACACTTGTATATTGAGACAAGTATGCCTTTATCAAGAGCATATCGCTACGTTTAATAGTGAAGTAGTCGTCATTTTAAGCCTCAATCAGCGTAATAATAGGGATTATGTTACTATAACGCCCGACTGCTAAGGTCTGTTGAACATGCGACCTTGGTACTGACAAAGACTTTTTTAATATTAGTTGTCATCGCTATACTACGATACCTGTTAAGGATTATTATGAGCGCCACCAAAGCGACACCATCAGCTCCCCATTTATCTGATACTCCTGCTGTTCTCAATACTGACCATCCGTTTTGGCA
>CBETCF010000042.1:0-12647 GCA_965534785.1 uncultured Psychrobacter sp. | reverse complement strand
CTAGGGCGTGTTGCCTGAAACCACTTGATAAAGCAGCTCAGGCTTGGCAGTAAGTAGCCCGTGACCAAAACCGCGTAGCCACCAGACCAGTTGCGAGGTCATGTTTATCGTAGCTTTGACTGTCAAAGTATCATCATCATTGAGGGTAACGGTTTGATCTTCGCTAAGCTGACTCTCAGTCAAACTTTTACCTGCCTGCTTGGTAAAGGTCAGCTCGACAGCGGTATTTTTACCATGATTAGGTAAGGTATTGAGTAGCGGATGGCTAAAGCCCATACCGCCAGCATCTAGATAGCTATCTAACTGAAAGCCCTCAGGGGTTATAGCGCTACTCTCTAAGATCTCGACACTAGCAAAGCGGTGCAAAGCAAAGGTGCGAATGATTAGCTCTGGATCGTCAGTACGAGTTGCTAACAGATAGATAATGACGCCGCGTTGAATAATGGCGATAGGGTTCAAGGTGTATTCGCTGGCTTCAGACTTATTGCTACGAGTATAGCAAGCCTTGATTTGCTGCTGATAAAATAAAGCGTGATAGATATTGTCTTTACTCTCTAGATCGATTGGCGGCGCGATAAGGGGCTGAGTAGCCGGCTCAATACGTACCCGATCAATCCAAGAATGGGTGACTTTGCTATTTTTGAGTTGTCGACGTGCCAGATCAAACCAAGGAAATAACTCATCTAGGATGGCAGGTGGTAGCAATTGGGTCAAATTGGCTTCGACCATATTAAAGGCCACGGCTTGCGATAGGTTCATATGCGGCAAGCTCTGTAATGGGGCATCTTCCTTCCAGCGCCAACCTTGCGGATTGGCATTGTTTTTCTCAATCGGGAAGCGCTTAGCCAAAGCATTTAGATCGCGCTGTACGGTACGCAAGCTAATATCAAAACCGGCCAATTTAAGCTGCTCATAAATATGGCTAGTACCTACCCAGCGATTGCGCTGTAGTTGCGACAATACTTGCCACTGCCGCGCTGTGGTGGCGGCTCCATGACGACTTGCTGCAGTATCGGCAGCTGAATCTGTTGCCACCTCTAAGGAGTCCGATTTAGCATCAACCGCCATTCCATCAAGGGCTAAGTCATCAAGCGCTTGGGGATTAGTTAAAGCTTTATCTTCAGTCTGTAGCTGTTCATTAGCAGTCGCAGGAGTGTTTTGCGCAGTCATTGAGTGATAGCCTATGTAGAGTCCGTTTTGCCAGTTTGTATCAAAGTATTTTATCATCGCAGAAAATAGCGCTAGCGTCTAGGGACTTATCACTATGCTATTAGTCGATACCCTAACAGGCGAGCTAAAATGAGTGGTTTGCTAAAGTCAAAATTCTAGTCTGTCTAGTAGTGATCATCGCTAGTATTATCTTCATCACCTTCCGAGTCTGCGTCTCTATTATCGCGCTCGCGTTGTATACGGTGTTTTTCGCGGCGTTTATCTTCTTTTTTTTGCCGCTGGGCTTCTCGCTTTTTTTTGGCTTTCTTTTTAGCCTTTTTATCTTCAACGACTTCCTCGTCTTGTTGGTTCTCATCCCACAATATTAACCGGCGCAGGATTTTGCCAAATAAAGTGTCTTTGTGATAGCGACCTTTTTTATTCAAGGTATCGACAGGTAGCCCAGTCATCAAGCTCAACGCTTCATTGATATTTCGTACGCCATAGAGGTGGAATTTACCGTCATTAATGGCCTCGATGATATCATCGCGTAGCATCAGCTGATTGATATTAGCCATGGGGATGACTACGCCTTGCTCTCCGGTTAGCTGCTGCTCGCGGCAAGCATCGAAGAAACCGGCAATTTTGGCATTAATACCGCCAACCGCTTGCACTTCGCCCAATTGGTTCATAGAGCCAGTAATGGCAAAGGCTTGATTAATAGGTACATTAGCGAGAGCTGAGAGTAGGGCGCAGGCTTCGCTGACAGTAGCACTATCACCGTCGATATGAGCATAGCTCTGCTCAAATGCTAGCGAGGCGCTAAAGTTCAGGGCGTGATGCTGACTAAAAAGTGCACGTAGATAGCTGGTCATAATCAGCATGCCTTTGGCGTGTAAGCTGCCGCCCAAATCTACATCGCGCTCAATATCTAAGATATCTCCGCTACCAATATTCGGCTGAATGACTGCTGTTAAACGTGCTGGCATGCCAAACTCACTATCGGCATAACTGACCACAGTTAGAGCGTTGACTTGTCCGACTGCTTGGCCTTGAGTATTAATCAGCTGCTGCCCGTTCTTTAGCTCATCCCAGTATAAATCACGCAGATATCCTGAGCGCTCATCCATGTCCTCGATAGCCTGAGTAACATGCTTAGCAGTAACGATTTTTTGATTATTGAGCCGAGCGTGGCGATTGGACTCGTGTAGCAGCTTGATTAGCAAATCACTGTGTAAACTTAGCCGATCTTGGTCTTCTGCTTGCAAGCTTAAATGCTCAAGTAGCGCTGCTTGTGCGCTATTATCAAAGGGGTAGAGATGAGCATAACCTATAATATCGGCCATTTTTGCCACTAGTGCTAGCTCATGCTCTTGAGTGCGAGGCACGTCATCATGAAAGTCGGCGCGTACCTTAAATACCGCATCAAACTCTGGCTCTAGCTCCAATAGCTCATAGTATAGATCCGCTTCGCCAAGCAAAATAACTTTTATATCTAGCTCAATGGGAGTTGGCGATAAAGACAAGCTACCAGTCAAGGTCAGCATTTGCTCAAGGCTTGAAAGCTTGATTTTTCGAGATTGCAGGGAGCGTTTTAGACCTTGCCAAGCATAAGGATGTTCAAGTAAGTGGCTGGCCTCTAGTAATAAATAACCGCCATTTGCCCGATGTAGCGCACCGGCACGAATCATGCTGACATCAGTGGTTACTGTCCCTAATTGGGTGATTTGCTCGACATGGCCAAGTAAGTTTAGGTGAGTAGGTAGGTCTTCAAAGATTACCGGTGCGCCGCTATCAGGCTGATGACTAATCATGACATTGACCGCGTAACGGCTAGGCGTAGTCGCTAGAATGGCAGTAACAAACTCTTCGTCGTCACCATTGACGATACGCTCAACGTGAGTCACCATATCATCGAATAAGGTTTGCAGATAATCAAGTACCCCTTGATGGTTAGCAAACTGCTCACGAACTTTTATAAACAAAGGCTGTAGCGTGCGCTGCGCAATATCCCGATGTAGTGTTTCAATAGTGTCATTGGCCTCATCTTCTAACTGCTCAAGCGCAATAGTCAGCTGATTGAAACGTTTTTGCATGTGATTTTTATGAGTGAAATTACTCAAGTCTTGCGCATGTAGGCTCTGTTTATCTTGCAGTCTAGGCTTATCATCTTGTTCGAGGGTAGAGTCGTTATTATTAGCTTGATCGGTAGACTTATCATCAGCCTTATTATCATCAACGCTCTCTGTTGACAATTGGCTTGGATGGACAAATACCGCTTTATTATCAGAGGAGCGAAAGCTTAAAGCTAAGTCATATTGCTTGCCCTCTGCATTTAAGGTCTCGTAAGCATGACTTTCTTTTTCGTGAGCGGCGTTTTTTATCGCCTCAATTTGGCTTTGATAATAATCACTACGAAAGCGCTGATGGAGACGTTTTTTGACCTGCAACCATAAGTCATTGACCTGCTGTTGCAACTGCTGCGCTTGACCTGCCGGCAATCGCAAAGACAGTGGCGTACGCGGATCGATAAAGTTATGCACATAAACCCAATCATCAGGAGTTGGCTCCTTGGCGGCGATTCGCTGTAGTAAGCGACTGATAACCGTACGCTTACCAAGACCATTTTCGCCAGCAGCAAACACATGATAGCCACTGGCATCAATATCGAGCGCCGTTTGCAAAGCTTTGAGCGCACGCTGTTGACCAAAGCCAATATTTAGCTCTGGCGCCGTACGAGTATCGCTAGGTAATGCGCTTGCATCGGTATAACGCTTTAACTGCTTGGTACTAATAAGGCAACGCTGCTTGACCTCAATAAATACAGGATGAGGAACTAAAGCGTCATTAGTATCTTTTAGGTTATTTGAGTGGTCAGAAGTAGGAGCAGTAGGCTGTTTGATCATAGAGTTATCGTAGTCATCTGGATAATAGAGAGTAAGCAAATAGAGCGTTTTAGCTGATAAAAATAAAAAGTAATGAGAGAGGTTTAATTATCAAAGATAACTATAGATAGTATAAGATGACAAAGATTGAGGCAATCTATAACTATTCAAGTCTATAGCTGCGTGATAAAATCATCGGTTCAAATCAATAAGGGATAACGTGCTATATGTCAGCTTCTGCCAACTCATCTAATGATTTATTATCCACTAACGCTAGCATTGACCCTACAGGATTTACCAAGCTTGGCGCGCAATTGCCGCAGCTAGCGGATATTTTGGCACAGGCCACTCAGCAGTTATCTTTATCACTAACCCCTACGCAGCAACGCCAGTTATTATTATACTTAGACCAGCTTTTATTGTGGAATAAAGCGTATAATCTGACCGCTATTACTGACCCTGTCGAGGCGCTAGTCAAACACGTTATCGATTGTCTGGCTATTATAGCGCATTTGCCAGCGGGAAATTTGTTAGATATTGGTACCGGTGCCGGGCTACCAGCAGTGATTATTGCTATTTGTCAGCCCGAACGCCACTGTACCGCGCTTGATAGTAATCAGAAAAAGATTCGCTTTATCAAACAGATTAGTAGCGAGCTTGGCCTAAATAATATGCAGCCTATTGCCGCTCGTATTGAAGCGCATGAGGCTCAGTATGACGTCGTTACCTCAAGAGCTTTTGCCAGCTTAATTGACTTTGTGACAGTGGCGCAGCCGCGTCTAGCCAATAACGGTTACTTGTGTGCGATGAAAGGTAAGGCACCAACGGCTGAAGAATTATCAGCATTAACCAATGAGTGGCAGATAAAAACTATCAAACTGACGGTACCTCGTTTAGAAGATAGTCGACATTTAATTGAATTATCTAATAAAAGTGTCTAAGCTATCGCCATTTTGTGTATTATGAGACCGTAGTTGTTGTGAAACAGCGTAACGGTTTGGTGAAACCTATTTGACGTGTTCTTTAAATGTCTGTTAATAACAGCGACACTAGTTTTGTCAAATGACAACACCTCCTAATAAAAGACCCTAATAAATTGAGTGAGTGTATGGAAATCATAGCCATTGCGAATCAAAAAGGCGGCGTCGGTAAAACCACGACGGCTGTGAATTTGACCGCAAGCTTAGCCGATAAGCGTAAGCATGTTCTGTTGATTGACTTAGATCCACAGGGTAATGCGACTACCGGTACTGGCCTTAGCAAGAATGATCTTGAGCTGACTATAGCGGATGTGTTGCTTGATGGCGTATCGCTACAAGAAGCTATCGTTAAGAGTCCGGCAGGGTTTGATGTGATCGCCGCTAACCGAGAGCTTGCGGGTATGGACATCACTTTGATGGGTCAGACCAATAGCCATGAGCTGCTAAAGTCAGCTGTGAGCGAGCTGATCGCTGAGCAGGGGGATAAGCAAAGCCCGCCCTACGACTATATTATTATGGACTGCGCACCAAGCCTGAATCTTTTGACTATTAATGCTTTGGTGGCTACTGATAGCGTCATTATTCCGATGCAATGCGAATATTATGCATTAGAAGGCTTAGCTGATTTATCACAAACCATTGAGCGCTTGACCGAACTCAATCCTAAGTTGCATATTCGCGGCGTGGTCAGAACTTTGTTTGATGCGCGCAATACTTTAGCTAAAGATGTCTCAAAAGAGTTAGATGCACATTTCGGTGAGGTTATGTATAAGACTCATATCCCTAGAAATATTCGTTTGGCAGAAGCGCCTGCCCATGGCATGCCAGTTCTAGCTTATGAGCGTTGGTCAAAGGGTGCTAGAGCTTACCAAAAGCTCGCCTCGGAAGTGATTAAGCAAAGCAGCTCGAGTTAGAGTAGTTAGTTAAGAATGACAGTTGGTAGCAGTACTTTTATTAATGAAGGCAGCAAACAGAGGATTAGTCATTATCTTGATTAGTCAGAGCTTTCATCATTATCATTTGATATTTATTGTAGCGTTAGAGGATCAGAAATCATGGCGAAAAAACGAGGATTGGCTGCCAATCGAGGTTTAGATGCCTTATTAGGATCAATCAAAAAAGAGAAGCAAATTACGGCCTCAGCACTACAGGACGATATGGCGCTGCGCGTTGCAAACAACGATGATTCTACAAGCGATATAGCCGCTAGCAAAGAAGAGAGTGACAAGGGTCGTAAAGAGGCTATCAAAAATAACGATATCAGTAGCGATGCCAATAACGATACTAATAAAGACAAAAATGCGGCTACTCTAAGCGCTAGCGAAAAAGCAAAGCGAGCGCCACGCGCGCCTCGTCATACCGCCAAAGCTAGACAAAATCAAAAGATTCGTAGTAACGAGCAAGATAATATTGCGCCAGAAGATCAAATCAGTTTGGTACAAATAAATGTCAATCGCTTGCAAGCGGGCAAGTATCAACCGCGCCGTGATATGAGCGAAACAGCGCTAGCAGAATTGGCCTCTTCTATTGAGCAGCACGGTGTTATGCAGCCTATCGTCATTAGACCTTTGCTCGCTAGCGAAGATAAAAGTAATGATGAGGTCACTCATGAAATTATCGCTGGTGAGCGCCGTTGGCGTGCGGCAAAAATGGCTGGCAAATCAGTTATTCCGGCGATAGAACGCGCCTTATCAGACGAGTTAGCTATAGCATTGGCGTTGATCGAAAATATCCAACGTGAAGATTTATCGGTAATAGAACAAGCGGCCGCATTACAGCGTTTCCATACCGAATTCGGTATGAGTCATGCGATGATCGCTGAAGTGGTCGGCAAAGCAAGAACCACGGTTTCTAATTTATTAAGGCTTAATCAGCTGCATGACACGGTCAAGGATCATCTATCAAATGGTGCTCTTGATATGGGACATGCGCGTACGCTTTTGGCTTTGTCTGCTAAGCAGCAGCCCATTATCGCCCAAAAGATAATCGACGGTAATATGACCGTGCGGGAGGCGGAAAAGCTAGTGAAGTCTATTTTGCATCCTGTTGCAAAGTCTAGCCGTAACGAAGCTTCGCAGTCTCATGATATCGAGCGCTTAACTCAGCGGCTAACGGATGCTCTAGGAGCCGAGGTCAAGCTCAAGCACAAAAAAGACGGTCAAGGTAGTGTTGAGATATTCTTCCACAATCAAGATGAGCTAGCGACATTAATCAAGCAGCTAAATGTGCAAGGCTAATCGTTATTTATGATTGCTAATGCCGCTATAACATAACTGATAATTAACTCAATAATAAATAAGTCCGATAATAAAAGAGAGTGGTCATGTGGGAGTTGGTAAAAGCGGGCGGCTGGCTGATGATGCCGATTGTCGTTTGCTCAATAGTGGCGCTGATTATTATTATAGAGCGCAGTAGTACCTTGCAATTCGATAAAATTATACCGATAAGACTTCGTGAACAGCTGATTAATCGCTTACGTGAAAACGGTAATATAGGTCACACCCAACTACTCAATGTCAAAGAAAAAACTCCTTTAGGCGATATTTTGGCTACCGGTCTGCTTTATAGTCAGTATGGCCTTGATTCTATGACTATGCATATGCAGAACCGCGCTAGCGTACAAATTCATCAACTAGAAAAAAACATCAACATGCTAGGTACTATAGGCGCTATAGCACCGCTATTAGGCTTATTAGGGACAGTACTGGGTATTATCTCCTCATTTCTAGCCATAACCGATGGCGCCATGCAAGATCCAACCTTGCTAGCAGCGGGCGTTTCTCAAGCGCTAATCACTACCGCGGCTGGGATGGTTGTGGCGATACCGGCCTTAGTCGCTTATCGCTATTTTCAGCGTCGTATTGTCGATATCAATGCTCAGTTTGAGACTGAAGCAGGACTCATGATTCAAGAGCTTTATGATTATAAGCTGCTCGATTTCACCCGTCATGCAAGCGATAGTGCTATTCATGTGAGTGACAGTGCAATTGGGTCGTTAGCAGAAGTAGCTAGTATTAATAGCTAAAATAACGGTTAGACGTTGGCCTTATTAAAGAGAGTGTTATGCGTTTTAGAAAGCCTACTGTTGAGCCGCTCGAGATTAATTTGACGCCAATGATTGATTGCTTGCTGTTTTTGATCATATTTTTATTGTTGGCAACCTCATTTAATCACTTTAGCCGCCTTAATATTATCTTGCCAGAAGCAGAAGGGGTAGAGCTGGTCGAACAACAAGATAGTATTGAAGTCGCGGTACAAGAAGACGGTAGCTACCTGGTTAATGGTATAGCCCTAGCTAGTAGTAATGCGGCCGAATTAACCAGTCTGCTACAGCAAGAAGCGGGTAGTAATCGCCAGCTATTATTTGTGATTGCCGCTGATGCTAATGCGACTCATCAGTCAGTAGTACGAGTAATGGATATCGCCGGCAAGCTAGGGTTTTTGAATATTAATATCAGTACCGTAGTACCTTTAGGTCAACCGCTACCGCAATAAAGATAGGTTATAGAGTAAAAAATTTATAGAATTCAATGGTTTATTTGACAGTATGGATTCGATGGTTTTTATCTCATATGCTTTACATTCTGAGCTTTTAGTCGAAATAGCTATCCTCTATAGCATGATGTTATACTCTATCGCAGTTTTTGCTAGCTCAATATTAGCAAAACCCACTCATTTTTCATTTTGTATCTGACCTGAGGCTTTTATGAGCCAATCTTCGCCTTCTCATACTAATAATATGGCTAAAAACAAACTTGAGCCTATTCAGCCTATAGCGCCGCCTAAGCGTAAGACTTTACTGCGTCTATTGCGTTATTTAAAGCCTTATTGGTGGGCGCTAATGCTTACTGTACTAGGTTTCGCTATCAACGCGGCTACCGAGATTTGGATTGCCAAGCTCTTGCAATATATTACTGATGCTATTAATCAAAACGATCAGGCTAAACAAAACCTCTTTCCTCTATTGATTATTAGCTTATTTTTTGTGCGCGGCGTGGGTAGTTTCTTAGGTAATTATTATACCGCGCTAGTATCAAGGAACTTGGTTTATGAGCTAAGGGTGCAAGTATTCAATAAGCTATTGCGCTTACCAAGCTCGTTTTATCTAGCAAACCCTTCAGGAACTATATCCTCCAAGCTTATCTTCGATGTTGAGCAAGTCACCGCGGCTAGTACCGATTCGATGAAGACCTTATTGCGTGATGGCCTTACAGTCGTCGCTTTACTTGGCTTTTTGCTTTATAGCAACTGGCGTTTGACGCTGATTTTATTTTTAGTATTACCGCCGATATTGTGGCTGATACGCATTGCCTCTAAGCGTTATCTAAGGCTGTCAAAAGGTATTCAACAAACTATGGGTGATGTCAGCCACATTACCAATGAAGTGATTGGCGGTTATCAAGTGGTTAAAAATTACGGCGGTCAGGCTTATGAGTCCAAGCGCTTTGATAAGACTTCGCTGAAAAACTTGCGCCAAGGTATGAAAGTGGTGGTGACTAACAGTATCAATACTCCAGCGGTACAGCTATTGATGGCGATGGCAATGTCTGTGGTGGTTTGGCTAGCGCTACGTCCGCAAGTTATTAATGATATATCCGCTGGGGAGTTTATCTCCTACATCGCGGCGGCAGGATTACTTAGTAAGCCAGTACGCTCGCTTACAGATGTCAATCAAAAGCTACAAAGAGGTATCGCCGCTGGTGAGTCTATATTTGCTCTGATTGATGAACCAGAAGAACAAGATACAGGTATATTAAATCCAACGCTATCCGGTGCTTTAAGTCTAGATAAAGTCAGCTTAATCTATCCTGATTCAACCGTTGCCTTGCAAGATTTTAGCTTGGATGTAAAAGCTGGTGAGACTATAGCATTAGTAGGACGCAGTGGCGCTGGCAAGTCGTCACTGGTCAATCTATTGACACGGACATTAACCACTACTTCAGGCCAGATTACTATGGATGGCATGCTCATTGAAGATATCACTTTAGAGAGTTTACGCTCACAAATTGCGATGGTTAATCAGCAAGTCGTACTGTTCAATACTAGTGTTTTCGAAAATATTGCTTATGGTAGCTTGGCTAACAAAACTCAAGCTGAGGTCGAGCAAGCGGCAAAAGATGCTTTTGCCCACGACTTTATTATGAAAATGCCGCAAGGTTATCAAAGTCAGATAGGAGCCGAGGGTCTACAGCTATCTGGTGGTCAGCGTCAGCGCTTATCGATTGCTCGAGCGCTATTGAAAGATGCGCCTATTTTGATATTAGATGAGGCGACTAGTGCCCTTGATAATGAGTCAGAGCACTACATTCAACAAGCGCTTGATAATGTTATGAAGGATCGCACCACCTTGGTTATCGCCCATCGATTGACCACTATTGAATCTGCTGATCGCATTGCGGTAATGGATGGCGGCCGCATGGTAGAGATTGGCACGCACGAAGAATTGTTACAAAGAAAAGGCCATTACGCGCAAATGTATGAACGTGATTTTGAATAATTTATTTTAAGCTTTGTTATGAAATTAGAAACCTTAATCACTGATGCTTGGCAGCGTAAAGCCGCTTGGCTCTGGTTGCTCTTACCCTTTAGCGGCTTGTATGGGCTGATAAGCGCTGTACGCCGAAAAGCCTATCAATCAGGACTGCTCGCCAGTTATCGCGCGCCTGTTGCGGTCATGGTGATAGGTAATATCACTGTGGGCGGTAGTGGCAAAACACCATTGATTATAAGCTTGGTTAATTATTTGCAGCAGCGCGGAGTCAAAGTAGGAGTGATTAGTCGTGGCTATGGTGGCGATACCACGCAGATGCCAGCGTTAGTCACTGCAGATAGCTTACCCAATATAGTTGGTGATGAGCCTTGTTTAATCGTCAATATGACGGGCGTAGCTATGGCCGTCTGTCCAAACCGTGAGCAAGCTATTACCACTTTGCTTGAGGCTAATCATGATATTCAACTGATTATTGCTGACGATGGCCTGCAGCATTATGCCATGCAGCGAGATATTGAATGGATCGTAGTGGATGCGTCACGCGGCTTTGGTAATGGTCAATTATTGCCGACAGGGTTTCTGCGTGAGCCACTATCCCGTCTCAAAGATAGCACGGTTATTTATCATAAAAAGCTAGATGATTCAGTCATGACTAAAGATAAGCAGGCTAATACTAGTGCTTTAACCATGCATCTTTTACCTAGCCAATTACAATTGCTAATAACGGATAATCTAGTAGCTGGCCGTGGTCACAGTGCTACCAATCAAGTTGAGCCAATATCTCAACCTAAAGTTGGCAGTACCATTCATGGTGTCAGCGGTATTGGCTATCCACAGCGCTTCTTTGCTACGCTGAGCACCCTTGGCTTCAAGGTCATCGAACACCCTTATCCTGATCATTACGATTTTAACTTGGCTGAGTTATTACAATATACTGAGCATCCTATCGTGATCACTAGTAAAGACGCGGTAAAAATAAAAGCTTTGTGGCTGCAACAAAACTTATCAAATAAAGTAGAAAATGGCAGTGGGTTGATGTCTGATACTGACTGGAATGAATTAGCTGCTAGGCTTTGGGTATTGCCAGTGAGCGCCGAGCTATCTGCTGCTTGTTATCAGATCTTAGATCAGCAACTAAAAAAACTAGATATCGATAGCAGTCTCAATATCAGTAATAGTAACGCCACTCATCAGCCAACCATTAGCTGATATTATTGATTTTGTAAAACTTGTTAGGGAAGCTAGCTATGCCGAATGAATTGTCGAATAACGCGTCAAGTACTTTTTCATCTACCTCTACAGCTGCTAAGACTCATATTGTCATTCCTGCCCGTTTTAGAAGTACCCGTTTGCCAGGTAAACCGCTATTAGAGATTCATGGTAAGCCTATGATTCTTTGGGTCGCTGAAAAAGCTCAGGCGGCACATTTCGCTGATGATATGTGTATAGCTACTGACGATGAAAATATCGCCAAGGTCTGTACAGAGGCCGGTTTTGAAGTAGTGATGACGCGTAGTGACCATGCTTCAGGAACCGATCGTTTGGCAGAAGTAGCCGCTATCAAAGGTTGGCCTGAACAAGATATCGTCATCAATATGCAAGGCGATGAACCATTGGTGCCGCCTTTATTATTAGAGCAAGTCAAAACTTTATTGGTCAATGATAGTGCTAGTGTTATGGCGACTTTATATGAGCCAATTGAGGATTATGCTAGCTTTATACGCCCCTCAGTAGTCAAAGTGGTCAGTGCTAGCGCTAATAATTTGCAGCGTGCGCTCTATTTTAGCCGTGCGCCTATTCCGCATGATCGCGACTTAGCGTTAGCTATGGCGACTGAAGATAAGTCGCTCTCGCTAGGTACAGCAGACAAAGCGGGTATGGCACCAAAAAACGCTTATCGTCATTTGGGTCTATATGCTTACCGAGTTCGTCTATTGCAGCAGTTTGTCAAATGGTCACAATCGCCGCTTGAGTTGCTCGAGAGCTTGGAGCAGCTGCGTATTTTAGAAAATGGTGGTCATATCGCCATTGCGAGGGCTGAATTGCAATTGCCGGCAGGGGTCGACACTCAAGAGGATTTAGATCGTCTAAACGCTATGAGCTTAGACGACTTTCAACGAGGTCATGGTTAACTAGCTAGTG
>CBETCF010000041.1:0-12890 GCA_965534785.1 uncultured Psychrobacter sp. | reverse complement strand
CAATAAAAAAGGCTAACTTTATGTTAGCCTTTTTGTTGTCTGCAGTTTAATGAATGCAATTTGCCAGACAACTAATATTGATATTAAGATGTCCTATGACTCTATGGCGTTACTATCACATAATCATCGGTATTAATTAGAATCTCCGAGGGCTGATCTACTATGATGCGCACAGTATTATCGCTAAGCGCTTGCGACTTATAATAGTTATCTTCTGCAACCGTACAACCCAGACAGCGACTCATCGCATCCCAAGGCTCTACAAATAGCTTTTGTTGCGACTGATCGGCATTGCCACCAATAAGGGCAAAAGGTAGGCTAACTAAATATGCTGCTGTACCCGTTACGGCGGCTACTAACTGCAATGGCTTACCTACTACTGTATCTACGACCATCGTTTCGTAGGAAGGACCAAAATCTGTCTCATCAATCTCTATTGCCGCTGATGCAGGGCTAATAGTGATAGCAGCAATACTGATACTGACCACTGCTGTTAAAAGCTTGGACTTAATAACGCGCTGAAAATGGGTTTTGACAGTCATGAAGTTATCCTAAAACGGGTAGTGGGATATGATAAATATAATGACTATTAAACCAAGATGCTAAGCGATAAGCAATATAAATTCATCAGTCAAGCATATAAACCTTAAGCTTTATAAGGGTTGGCACTGAGGACAGAAGACACTTGCACGCCCATTTAATTTGATATTATCTAGAGTCGTTGTACAAGAAGGACAGTCTTCTCCCTGTCGACCATAAACATTAAGCGTTTGTTGAAAGTAACCAGTCTGACCGCTAGCAACGGTAAAGTCACGCAATGTCGAGCCACCAAGGGTAATAGATTTTTTAAGGGTAGCTTTGATGTGCTTAACTAATATCGCTATTTGCTCGTAAGATAAGCTATTAGCAGGAGTAGCCGGATGGATAGCTGACAAGTATAAGCTCTCAGCTGCGTAGATATTACCGACACCAACCACCACTTGCTGCTCCATGATTACTGATTTTATAGGGCGAACGATAGGCTTTTTCTTGTTGGGTTTTTTATTAGCAGAACTACTATTATTAATCTCATTATTACTATTATCGCCGCTGATGCGTTGAATAAAATTATATAAGTAATCAGCATTAAATTCGGTGGATAAAGGCTCTAGTCCTAAATGATCTAATAGTTTGCTTTTGTAGTCATCATACCAAAGTACCGCGCCAAAACGTCTAGGATCATGATAATGCAATTGAGTAGGGGTACTGTCATCACTGCTAAAGGTCAGTATCAAATGGTCATGCTTGCGTTTTTCAGCATCACTAGTATGCTGCTGTAAGCTTCCCGACATCCCTAAATGAATAATAAGCTGACGCGAGGATAGTAGCTGACTATCGCCGTTTTTATCATTATTCAATAATGATTGGGCTGGAGTAAAAGTTAAGATTAAATACTTGGCTCGGCGTTCAACGTTTTGTAGACGGTAACCTATTAGTGATTTCAAGTCATCAGGCATCGGCCAGCGCAGTTTAGGTTGGAAAACCTCTACAGCTGTTACCGTTTGATTCAGCAACGGAGCAAGACTGGCTTTGGTGGTTTCGACTTCAGGTAATTCAGGCATAGTAGTTTAGAGGATAACCTTTATTAGTTTTTTGTTTTAATCATGGTAAATGAATCAATGCGAAACTGCTCGACGCGCATGCAATATCCCAGGCTGTTGCTCAAGCTTAGCTAATAACTTTGATAAATGAGCTAGTCCAGCCACTTCAACATGAAACTTCAAGAAAGCGATATTATCGTCGTTACTTAGCGTGTCTACTTGACGAATATTAACGTTCTCTTTATCGATAACTTGAGTCAAATCGCGTAACAAACCCCGGCGATCGTAAGCTTCAATATGAATGTCTACCGGTTGATAACGTCCAGTTTTTGATTTCCAAGACGCACTAATGGCACGCTCAGGGTCGCGCTCTACTAATCGCTCATATTCAGGGCAGCCACGATTATGAATGCTGACTCCACGAGACAAAGTGATGTATCCTGAAACAGGCTCACCTTGTATAGGATGACAGCAACCTGCTAAGTTGATCTCAATGTTATCCAAGCCTTCGATATAAATCTTATAAGCATCAGCTTTGCCTGTTGATTTAGGATCAATGCTAGGGATAAATTCTTCTTTTTCGCGCTCAGGCTCTAGACGTAGTTGCCTAGAAATATGGCCAGTCAGCTGATTAAGGCCAATCTCACCGGTGACCAAACCAACAATGATATCATCTGGAGTATTGACATGAAAAAACTGAATATAATCATTGAGGTCGATACTATTAGGATGAACGGATAAGCGCTCAAGCTCTTTACTAAGCATGTGCCGACCGATCTCAATATTCTTATCGCGATCTTGTTTATTGAACCATTGACGTAGCTTAGAGCGAGCGCGACTGGTATGAATATAACCTAAGGAGGCCACTAACCAGTCTCGGTTAGGCTCGCGTGAAGACTTGGTAATAATCTCTACTTGCTCGCCGGTCTTGAGCTGATAGGTGAGTGGCACATAGCGCTGATTCACTCGCGCCGCTTGTGCGCGATTGCCTACTTGCGTATGCACATAATAAGCAAAATCAAGTACCGTTGCGCCTTTTGGTAATTCTATAATATCGCCGTCGCGACTAAAAATGTAGATACGTTCAAGCTCATCAAAATCGATAGCTTGTTCGTCTTCCTCAAAATCATTGCCCTCGCTGTTTTCGTAATCTGACTCATCATGAGCTTGGTTACGCGCCTCATTATTAATAGACAATAATTGGCGTAAAGAGCTGATTTTTTGATTCAGATAATTATCTTTATTCTTCTTAAGTCCCTCTTTGTAATTGACGTGCGCGCACATGCCAAGCTCAGCTTCAAAGTGCATTTCATGGGTACGAATTTGTACTTCAAGCGATTTATTTTCAGCAATAACTGCAGTATGTAAAGAGCGATAACCGTTAGGTTTAGGGTTGGTGATATAGTCATCGAATTGCTCAGGAATATAGCGCCATAAGCCATGGACTAGTCCTAAAACATGGTAGCAATCAGAGGGGTCATGCACTAATACCCGTAGCGCACGGATATCATAGAGCTGGTCAAAAGACAGACCTTTTAGCTTCATCTTACGATAAATAGAATAGATGTGTTTGACCCGTCCTGAGACCTCTCCTATGATATCGGCATCAATCAGAGCTTGGTTTAGCTGGTTTTCAACACGCTGAATATAAGCCTCACGCTCGCTACGCTTCTCAGATAATAGCTTGGCAATCTCTTTATAGCGATCAGGAGCAAGATAGCGAAACGCTAAATCTTCAAGCTCCCACTTGAGCTGCGCAATACCTAAGCGGTGGGCGAGAGGGGCATAGATAGTCATTACTTCGCGAGCGACGCGTTGTTGACGCTCAGTATTAGAAAAAGATAACTCGCGCATGGCAAAAGTACGTTCAGCCAGCTTAATGAGTACTACCCGCACATCATTGGTGACGGAGATGAGCATACTATAAATATTAGATAGCTGGTCTTGCTGTTTATTTATAAAATGATCTTCTAGGCGTTTATTACTCTCAATAATGGCAGACAGCTTACCCATAGCTAAAGCGTCTTTTACTAAGATGCGGATATCAGCGCCGAAGTTTTGTTCAATCTCCGCCATAGAGATTAATGATTTACGCGCGCTACGATAGAGCATGGCAGCCACTAGAGCGTCTTCATCTTGATAAAGATAGGTCAAGATATCACTCATACCAATACCAGTGACGTAAGCACCTGAACGCTCAGATTCACTAGTATTCATCCGACTACGAATAAACTCACAAGCCGCTGCTAAGTTTGGTACAGAGTCTTGTCCAATACGATCAGCGACATTATTGAGCCAAGTCGGCACATCAATATTGGCCTGATTTAGATCAATAGTATCAGTCGACACCTGAGAGCTGGAAAATAAAGCATCATCTAGAAGTTTACTAGCCAGTTTTGGATCATGATTATGGTAAGCCAGTGCTTCTGATCGATCAAAAGTAGTATGCAGCTTATGAGTGGTTAGTTGCTGCTTGATATCGAAAGGAACTTGCGCGTAACTATTCGCAGACTGATGAGAGCGTTGACTAGCGACCAATTGTGCTGTCAAGGACGCGCTATCCTCTTTAGTGGTTTGACCATCTACTAGTGGCAATCCTTCTCGAATTTTGACCATAGCTGGCTCCTTTTAGCTATTACAAATGATTTACAGCTTTGTTAGTAACGACTTTTAATCAATATGACTGTTAATCAACAAAGTTACTAATAAATGTAAAATTTCAATTAAGACAGCCGCTAAGGGTGTTAGCAGCTGTTTTAAGGATAGATCTTATGTTGAATGTCTGGTCACAGATAAAAATGACGGCTACTAGTCACTAGTCAGAGAAGCTAGTCTTTCGAAAATAATATAACTCACAAAGCTCTATGAATTCTATTACCTCTCCCCTAACTATTATCGCAATTTACTCTCATAACTCAAGTCAAGCTCTGTAATAATCCTATCTTCAAGCGTAACACATATAGGATTAACATTAGATGTCATTAGAGATTATGATTAATTAAACCGCTGTTTTTTCGAATCTAGCGATTGATTCAACGTGTCCTGTGTGACAGAACATGTCCATTACTCCAGCATGAGTTAAGCGATAACCTTGTTCAAGTAGCGCCTTGGTATCACGAGCGAGCGTTGCTGGATTGCAAGAGACATAGACAATACGTTCGGCATTGAATTTGGGTAGATATTGCATAATCTCCCAAGCACCAGAGCGCGGCGGATCGATAAGTAAGGCATCAAAACCTTGGTTGGCCCAAGGCTGATCGGTACAATCTTGCGTCAAGTCTTGACTATAGAATTCGGTATTATCAAGGCCATTGCGCTTGGCATTGGTAGCAGCGCGCAAAGTCATCTCTTCACTACCTTCAACGCCAATCACTTTACCAGTTTCGCCCACCAATCGAGCTAATGGTAAGCTGAAATTACCTAAACCACTGAATAAATCTAGAACTCGCTCGCCCGCTTTTAGATCCAAAAGATCACAAGCTAGCTTAGTCATTTGTCTATTCACCGATAAATTAACTTGAGTAAAATCAGTCGGAATAAACTCAAAAGTTAAGTCGTATTCAGGCAATTGATAATATAGGCGTCCAAATTGCTCGCTCATATCGTCATCGCTAGTTAAAGCGATACGCTGGATACTATCGACACCTTTTGACTGTAGATATAGCTGCCAACTGCGGGCGGCAAAGAAAGTCTTAAGCTTATCGATATCAGTTTCTGATAAAGGCTCTAAGTTACGCACAATAAGCGCTACGGGTTGCTTGCCATCAGGTAGTTCAGCAATATATTCACCCATAGCTAATTCAAGCTGAGCGATCTTGTTTCGACTCTCAAGAGTGCTGATTAGCGCCTTTAAATTCTCAATCTCAAAGCCAATACGTGGATCTAAGATATGGCACTCATTAAGCTCTGCTAAGAAGTTACTTGAGCGCTCACGGAAACCTACCAATGCTGTTTCTTTTTTAGCAACGTAACGCACACCAAGACGAGCTTTGGTACGATAGCCTAAACGATCGCCAACGATAGGATCAAGCCAATGATCGGGCTGTACATCAGCTTGATGAACCAGCATCTCAGCTAGCACCGACTGCTTAAAGTTAATCTGGGCGTCAGGCTGCCAATGTTGTAGATTACAGCCGCCACAAACACCAAAATGCGGGCAGGGCGGTACTGCCCGTTCTGGATTTGGGTTGGCAGTAACTTCTATAGCATCACCTTCTTCAAAGCTGGCGCGACTATTAGTCAGCTTAACAAGGACGCTCTCACCGGGTAGCGCGAAGCTAACGAAGACTTTTTTACCATGTTTGTCCTCGCTATGGCCGGCTTCTGCATCAAAACCATTGCCGTAGATCGCAACACCGCGACCATCATGTGATAAGCCATCGATAGTAAATGGCAATGGCTCAGCATCTTTTAAACGCCGACGAATCTTTGATGAAGGTTTAGACTTTTTCTTGTTAGGCGGGGTAATAATACCTTGGTTATCTTGAGTCTGAGTAGTTTGACTTTGCTCATCAGCGTCGGTATTTTGAGCGTCATTTTGACCATTGTTTTCAGCGTTGTGGTGTGGGGTGGGTTGCATAAACCTGCCTTAGCAATAAAGAGTAAGAATAAGTAAAGTTTTAAAGTATGGATAATAACGAAAATGGAATTAGGCTATTAATTTAAGCCTCTAAATGTTCGATGACCAGTCTTCAAGAAAAGTTTTATGACGCACGCTACCATCAGCTTGAGTGAAATTAGCTAAGTAATCGCGGCTTTGCTGCTGCCAGTCTACAAACCCCGTTGAGGAGAGCTGTCCGGTCAAGCGTAACCAGCGCAGATAGATGAGCCAAGTATTCATCACATCAGATTCACAATATATCGAAAGCGTTTGCCACTGCTCATCACTGACCAGTTGCCCAACCATACTGCCATCAACATCAGTTTTGCCCGGTAAACCATAGAGACTAGCCACCACATCCATCGCTTCACGGCGACTAGCACCATACTGACTGAATCTATCCATCAAATCTAAATGACGGGTCTGAAAACGATTGACGTAATTATTAAAGCGCATATTCTTGATACGTTCGCCTTCTTCAAATAACCAAGGCGCGGACAAATCATATTGCATAGCACGGTAAATAAGCACTGGAATATCAAAGCCAGAACCGTTCCAACTGATGAGCTGAGGTAGCTTTTCTATATCGCTAAAGGCACGAAAAAATTTAGCAAGAATCTCTTCTTCGCTGAACTTATCAGCGCTCAATGAGAACAAAGAGAATTGTCCGTCTTTGATATATAAAGCCGATATGCAGACGATACGCTGTAGTGGCAGACGCATAAAGTCGTGGCCAGCCTCTTGCGTACGAATAGCAGTTAGCGCGCTTAAAGTATCAGCCTCATTAAGGGTAGCCAATTGCGGATAAATGCGACGAGCCGCCTGGGTATCAGCAATGGTCTCGATATCGAAAACCAAAACGGGGTTAGTAGGTAGGGCTTGGCTCATAAATAGTCCTGATTGCGCTTGTGATTTATGCTTATAGTTTGCGCTTATAACTTAAACTGCTGCGCTATCATCAACGTTATATAACCCTGTTGATAAGTAACGATCGCCGCGATCACAGACAATAAAGGCAATCACTGCATTCGGATTTGCTTTAGCGATTTGCACAGCAGCCCAAGCGGCCGCTCCTGAGGACACACCAGCAAAGATACCTTCCGTTTTTGCTAGTTTGCGCATATAGACCTCTGCGACATATTGGTCAACGTCCATAATCTCATCGACTAAATCGGCTTCGTAAATACCAGGCATGTAGGCAGCAGGCCAACGGCGAATACCAGCGATAGAAGCTTCTTCATCAGGTTGCAGGCCGATAATTTGTACCGCTGGATTCTGCTCTTTTAGATATTGGCTAACGCCAGTGATAGTACCTGTGGTGCCCATAGAGCTGATAAAGTGAGTGATTTTGCCATCGGTTTGCTCCCAAAGCTCAGGGCCAGTGGTGAGATAATGAGCTTGTTTATTATCTGGGTTATTAAATTGATCTAAGACAATGCCTTTGCCTTCTGCTTGCATCTGTAGCGCCATATCACGCGCGGCTTCCATACCTTCATCAACCTCGATTAACGTCGCGCCATAAGCAGTCATCGCATCTTTACGTTCTTGGGTAGAGTTGGTAGGCATCAATAACGTAATCGGATAGCCACGCATGGCGGCAACCATTGCCAGAGCGATACCGGTATTGCCACTGGTTGCCTCAATCAAGGTATCACCAGGGGTGATATCGCCGCGCTGTTCCGCTTGATATATCATATTGAAAGCAGGACGATCTTTGACCGAGCCGGCTGGATTATTGCCTTCAAGCTTGGCTAACAGCTGTGCGCCATTAGTGATACTCTCCTGCTCAGGTAAACGCTGTAATTTGACTAATGGCGTCTGACCTACGCAATCGGCAAGCTCGGTGACTTGATTAATAAAGGTGGCGTTGGCAGTAGACGGCATAGGACATCCTATTATAATAATTGAAGTTGATATTCAGGTACGCGCTGTTGCTTTACTAACTATTATTGTACTAAAAGGTTTTGACTAGGTTGAAAGCAAAGGTAAGCGCTAATAAAAATTGGCTTCATTATATCATTTTGTTTTTAGCTGCGCTTAGTGCATCAAGCGCTAGTTTTGTTAAATAAGTACATAACTAAAATTTTGTAGAGTCAGCTGACTATAAATAACAATTTGTCAATACGACACGATAATACTGATAAAATAGGCGCCCTAGTAAGCGCATAATTACCTCATTAGTTAAATCGCTAATAGCAGCCACAAGCGATAAATCACCATTGGAGTTCAAGCATGGCATATAAAAAACGCTTTGATACTAGTAGCGCTTATGGTCAATTGATCTTATTAGTGTTTTTACCGATTTGTATATTAGCCGCGGTCGGTGGTCTTTTGGTATTTTATGAGACTATGCGCGCCTCGAACTCTGAGCAACAGGCTTTGGCTGAAGCAGTGTTAATTCGCTACAAACCTACCATTGCCGAGATTGCTCCGGCATTGCTAGATCAGCCTTCTACCCCAGCCACTAATGAGAGCTCCTCACAACAGACCCAAGCGATGCTTGCGACCATACAGGATAAGCTAAATAACATACAGTCTGAGCAACATGTGCAGCGCATTGCCATTATCGATGCCAATAATCAAGTGTTAGCTACTGTGGGCTATGGTGTAGAGGAAAAGTGGCCGAACATTAATACCAATCAAGATTTTATCATGCAGCAATCTACCGCTATTGGTACTGCTTATGGCCTCAATTTAGGCGATTTTGACGGTCAAAAGCTATGGCTGCTAATAGATATGGATAATGAGCCGTTGTACTTAGCGCGTTATCGTATCGCGATGGCATTAGCGATTACCGGATTATTGACTATCTTAATCCTGTTACTGAGCTTGAACATCTATGCCAAGCGTTGGATTGCCCCAATCTATGAGCTGCGCTTGCAGTTACAACGTACTACTGTCGATAACTTATACAAGCCTATCCTGACTGAATCTAATGGCGAATTAAATCTATTACAGCAAGATCTAGTAAGAACCTTGCGCCGATTGCATAGTAGCTTTCAGGAGTTGAGAAATCATGCTGAACAAACCGAAGATGACTTGCGCTTAGCCTTTGATGAGATGGAAATGCAGAACATTTCAATCCGTAACGCGCGTGATGCAGCGATTTCTACCAGTCAAGCCAAGTCAGCATTTCTAGCCAATATCAGCCATGAGCTGCGTACGCCGCTTAACAGTATTGATGGTTTTATCAATTTGCTAGCTCGTCATGGCGAGCTAAATCCTGAGCAAGATCTCTATGTGCAGACTATTCGTAAATCCTCAGCCCATCTATTAGCCTTAGTTAATGATGTGCTAGATTTTTCTAAAATAGAAGCGGGCAAGCTAGTGCTTGATCGTCATGAGTTTGATCTTTATAGCACCATTTATGATGTAGTCGATATGCTGTCGCCAGTCTCTGCCGAAAAAAGTCTACGGATGGCGGTATTATTCTACAATGATGTGCCGATGCAGATAGTAGGGGACGCGTTGCGCCTCAAGCAAGTACTCACCAATATAGTCGGTAATGCCATCAAGTTCACTGATAATGGAGACGTGGTGGTACGGGTAAGCTTAGATGATTATCAGGATAATTATCTAATGATCAGCGTGCAAGATAGTGGTAAAGGTATCTCAAAAGACGATCAAAAAATGCTTTTCCAAAGCTTTAGTCAAGGCGATCCGTCTATTACTCGTCAATATGGCGGTACCGGATTGGGGCTAGTCATCTCCAAGCAGCTAACGCGGCTGATGGGCGGTGATATTGGTTTTTATGATAACGCGCAAGAAAATATCGCTAATAAAGGCGCGACGTTCTGGTTCCGAATGCCGACTCATGTCAATGTACTTGAGGCAGCGGGTGGACATACTATTCCGCTACCGGTGTTAGCGCCGCTAGCCAGTGCTAGTGATGAGTTCCATATATTAGTTTGGATCAATCATACGGCTTCCTTACAAGTGCTAAAAGCCAGCTTGCAAAATCTACCTATTAAGCTCACTCAAGCCAACTCTCTGCCCGGTGTTCTTGAGTCGTTAAAAGAGCAGGACAACTATTGGGATTGGGTCATAGTCGATAACGACAATCAAAACGATATGATGGCGCTACTTAAGCAAATACGTTTACATTATCAAGGTAAGCTGGCGGTATTTGGCTATCAAGTCGCTGCCGATCAAGCGCTGCTAAATCGCTATCATGCTAATATTTTGTATGAGCCATTAGACAAGCGTCAGCTCTACGCTATGCTTGATACTCAAAGCAAAAAAACGCTAGAGCAAGTACAAGAGCCGCGTTGGCAAGGAGTTACAGTATTAGCTGTCGATGATCATCTGCCTAACCTGCTGGTGTTAGATGCATTATTAAGTGAGCTTGGTATTCACGTCATTACTGCCAATAGTGGCTTTGAGGCTATAGAGCTGATAAGTAAGCAACAGGCCAAAAATACTAAAGCAACTAAGCCGTTACCGCAAAGCTTATCAACGAAAACCCAGCGCTCAAAAGCAGAAGCTCGCGCCCAAGTGATTAATGCTACACCTGCTCTAATGCCAAGCGTTGAGAGTGCGGCTACCGATAGCGCGCGGCCTAGTCACAATAACATTGATTTAATCTTTATGGACATTCAAATGCCGAGAATGTCAGGACGAGAAGCCACTGAACAGATCCGAAAAATAGAGGCGGCAGATAGCCACATTCCGATTATTGCGCTGACCGCTCATGGCTTATCTGATGAGCGTGATCGGCTTATTGCTAGTGGTATTGATGACTATGTTGGCAAGCCAATTAGCCAGCCACAGCTACTGCAAGTGCTACAAAAATGGCTTGGACGCTCGACCACAGCGCATCATATCGATACTAGGTTGTCTACCGCTGATACAGATAATGGTTATGCACATAACGCTGACAATCGTCAGCTAAGCACAAATGCTCAAGATAATAGTGGAGCTGAGAGATCTAAGCCAAGCACAAAACCAAATGATAAAAAAGTGTTGCGACCGCTATCCTTGAAGAAAATTCGCGATAACTATTTACGTGATAACTCACCTGATAATCTACGTGACAATCTACGCGATAACCAATCGATTGAGAGTTACGGGCGCAATAATAATCAGGCTCGTTATAGATATCTAGATCAAAGAAACTTATCACAAACCCCGTTAGAACCTACTCATCCTACTGAACAGAACCAAAACGCTTCAACAGAGCAGCAGTTACTAAAAATAGAGCATCAAGCGGCTACTAATGCAATTGAGAAGTCAGAGATTTTGGATTGGCAAGATGCGTTGACCCGTTCCGCGAACAAGCCGGATTTGGCAGCGAAGCTGATCATTATGATGCTCGATACCATTGCTGATGAGAAGGAGGCACTATCGCAAGCTTGGCAAGCTAGAGATCGTTATATGCTTGCGCAAATTGCCCATCGTATTTTGGGAGCTAGTCGTTACACTGGCGTGCCACAATTACGCCTTGCTAGCCAAAATCTAGAAGATAAATGTTTATTAAATGTGCAACATACCACGCCTGCACAGTTTGCCATGCTAAAGACATATTACGAAGACTTAATGACGGCACTTAATAATCTACAAAATCTGGATTTATCGCCTTATTCGCAGCTGAATTATCACCGCTTAAGCGAAAACGATATGAACTGGAAAATGATTTGAATGGATAGTCAGTTATTGCTAGGGTAGCTTTTGGAGAACACTGCTATGATTGAAAACATAGCTGTTTTTCTATACTTTCAAACTATCATATTTAAGGGACTATCATGCACGCTATCGCCGCTTATGAGTATCAAACTATACAAGTTAGTGTCAGTCAAAACATATTGACCGTCACCTTGAACCGTCCGCAGAAAAAAAACGCCCTTAGCTTTAAGATGGTAGATGAGCTAATTGCGGTAGCAGGTCACATTAATAAAGACAAAAGCTTGCGAGCGGTGATACTCAATGGTAGCGAAGGTACTTTCTGCGCGGGCATTGATTTGGGTGATTTAAATAATCCCAAAAACCAAGTCTATGCTATATGGGAGCTGATTAAACCTAAACAAAGTCTGTTTCAGCGCGTTTGCTTAATATGGCGGGATTTGCCTATTCCAGTAATTGCGGTATTAGAAGGTCACTGTATCGGCGCTGGCATGCAATTGGCGCTAGCATGTGATGTACGTATTAGTCATCCTGACTGTAAGCTATCAATTATGGAAGCTAAGTGGGGCTTAGTTCCTGATATGGGTTTAACTCAATCAGCCCTTGGTGTGGTTCGCGAAGACGTGCTAAAAGAGCTTTCAATGACAGCTCGTATCGTCAAGGCAACCGAAGGTAAAGAGCTGGGCCTAGTTAGCCATTGTAATGAGACGCCACTTGAGCAAGCGCAGCAATTAGCAGAAGAATTAGCGCAGCGCTCACCTGATGCAGTGCTTGCCAGCAAACGAGTCATCAATGCCATGCACCACCAATCAGCCTTGGTGCTATATAAAGAGAAAATGTGGCAAATGAAACTTATGCTCGGTCGCAATCGCAAGCTAGCACTTAGAAAAGCTAAGCAGGCGAGTACGGTTTTTGATAAGCGTCAGTTCCGCTAATAAATAAAAACAAAGTCATACCAGCAATAATTAAAATAATAGTTACAGTTGGGATAGTGTGAATCCTATAGCCTGAGTGCCACTATACTATTGAAAAAGCAGCAGATAGTCCGATATAGGGTTGTCTGCTGCTTTTTTTTGCAATAGAATTTGAAG
>CBETCF010000040.1:0-12934 GCA_965534785.1 uncultured Psychrobacter sp. | reverse complement strand
GAGCTAAAGATAAAGACTAGTTAAAAAATATATAGCTATTAAAAAGGTAAGGAAGCCGCAAGTCCTGCATAAATAGCGACCTCGCTTAATTGTTGAGTAGCACCTAGCCCATCGCCGGTATAGCCATCAAGCCGACGACGCAATAATCGACGCATATATTCGGTAGCTATTAAAGCAAGGCCCAAAGCTAACAATGCTTGCCAAATACTAATTTGACTAATCGCAGTAGGGAAAATTAGCCACACCAAAACCAGTCCTAATAACACCCAGCCACTGGCAAACAAAGCTTGCATAGCCGTTAATTGCTGTGCCATCGGTTTGGCTTTAGCATGTTCGATTTCGCCTCCATAAGGCAATAGTGCTATTAAGCTAATACACAATAATCTTGACCCGCTATGAGCCACAATCAGAGCGATGATAGCGACAGCTATCGGCATAGTAGCTAGTAACGTAATTTTAATTAATAAAGCTGAGACTAAACCCAAAACCCCGTAAGTCCCTAAGCGCGAGTCTTTCATAATAGTCAAAGTACGCTCACGAGTCAGACCGCCCCCTAAACCATCACAAGTATCAGCAAGTCCATCTTCGTGAAATGCACCCGTCAACCTAATACCAAAAACGGTACTGATGACTGCGCCAACTAACGGATTAAAAACCATACTAGCCAGCCAGAATACGCCTGCGCATAATATTCCAACTAACAGACCCACCGCTGGAAAATGACGACTACTTTGATGTAACCACTCAGGCTGATAGTTTGTGAACTGCGGAACGGGCAGACGGGTCAAAAATTGAATGGCTACTAGCAATAATGTCCATTCATGCTTGATACGTTGCCCCATACTGGCTTTAGTGTCAGCATTTTTTGGTTTTGAGGGCTTAAATAGCTTTGGCAGTGGTGACATTAGAGGTTCTTCTCACTACTATTTTTTTCACTGATGCCAGCGTCGCTAAAGCTTGCCATCTCATTAATAATAGCGCAAGCAGATTGCAATAACGGATAAGCTAACGCCGCACCACTGCCCTCGCCCAAACGCATTTGCATATCGAGTAGCGGCTCAGCATTGAGTAGTTTTAATAATTGTGCATGACCCGGTTCAACCGAATGATGAGCAAATACCGCATACTGTAATACTCCTGGTGCTAAACGCTCTGCCACTAATAAAGCCACGCTCGCAATAAAGCCATCAATCAATAATATCCGTCTATCACTAGCTGCTTGTATCAGCGCTCCTGTCATCATCGCAATCTCAAGCCCGCCTAAAGCTGCTAACGCTGCAAACGGCGACTTGGCCTCGCTATGAAATTGTAAAACTTGGCTCAGTATCTGCTGTTTATGCTCAAGACCAGCATCATCAAGCCCAGTACCGCGACCAATGCAATCCGCTATCGGTAGATTGCCTAAACACGCTAACAGTAAGCTAGCCGCTGAGGTATTACCTATGCCCATTTCACCGACGATTAACAAATTGCCGGTTAACTCTTTTGCGATGCTCATGCCATTATTAACTGCCAATAAACACTCTTCATCAGTCATTGCCGGCTCGGTTAAGGCGTCACGACTACCTTGACGCACTTTATGCTTAGTAATCAATTGTGCATGAGGTCTAAAATCGTTAGCGACTCCGGCATCAACGACTTTTAGCTCAATATTATGCTGATTGGCTAACACATTAATCGCCGCGCCGCCGTTTAGGAAGTTATGAACCATTTGCGCAGTTACCGCACTAGGAAAAGCAGAAGTACCATGCTTAGTAAGTCCATGATCAGCGGCAAAAACTCTAATTTGAGGCTGTTGAATATGTGGCTTAGTGCTGCCCTGAATCATACCTAGCTGTAGCCCTAGCGACTCTAAGCGACCCAACGCGCCAAGCGGCTTAGTTTTATTATCTAAAATTTGTTGTAACTGTTGCTGTAGTTGCTCATCAGCAATAGAGGCAATTTTTGGTAATGTAATCAATGGATAATCCTATTAGTTCAATAAACAAATAAAAATTGCAGCTAAATAAATAGCTGACCATGGTAGCAGATTATTTTACTTATAATGCTATGATTGACAGACCTAGATCCTTTTACCCTTATTTGATAAAAGAGTACTCAATGAAGATTCTAATCGCTCCTGACTCTTTTAAAGAAAGCTTAGAAGCTATCGATGTCTGCCATGCTATCCAATCAGGTTTTAGGCAGGTATTCCCTAACGCTAATTATAGGCTATTACCGATGGCAGATGGCGGTGAAGGCACTGCAGCAGTATTGTCTTACGTCCTTGGCGGACGTTGGAAAGAAGTGCGCGTTCATGACCCTATGATGCAACCTATCACAGCGAAGTATTTATTATTGCCAAACGCTACAGCGGTAATAGAAATAGCGCAAGCTTGCGGTTTACACTTACTAACCCCCAATGAGCGCAACCCTCTAATTACTAGCAGCTTTGGAGTCGGTGAGCTAATTGCTGATGCACTAAATGAAGGAGTAAAACGCATTATTATCGGTTTAGGTGGTAGTGCGACCAATGATGCTGGTTTAGGCATGCTAATGGCGCTAGGTATAAATTTTTATGACTATGACGGTAACTCTTTGGCACAAGGCGGTCTGCAACTTGCGCGCCTGCAACAAATTGACGATACAAAGTTTAATCCAAGGGTTTTAGATACCGTCTTTGAAGTGGCATGTGATGTGACCAATCCGTTATGCGGCAAGTCAGGTGCCAGTAGCATTTTTGGCCCACAAAAGGGCGCTAATATACAGCAAGTCCAGCTATTAGATAATGCCTTAGCTAACTTTGCAGCGGTATGTCAAAAGCAAGATTATCGAGATTACCAAAATGTAAAAGGTGCAGGAGCAGCAGGTGGTCTTGGCTTTGCCTTGATGAGCTTTTGCAATGCAAAATTACAATCAGGTTTCGATACTGTTGCCAAAGCAACTGATTTGGCAGCACATATCGCTGAGGCGGATTTGGTTATTACTGGCGAAGGTAAGCTAGATGCTCAGACGATGATGGGCAAAGTTGCCGGTGGTATCAGTAAGCTGGCTAAAGCTAACGGTAAACCAGTTATCGCTATTTGCGGTGTCGTTGATGATTTAAAAAATGAGGATAGTGTAAAAGCGGCACAAAGCGATGCCTTTGAAGATAAACCATTTGATGTGATTATGCCTAGTATTCAGAAACTAGATACTATCGATGCAGTGTTAAAAAATGGTTATGAGAATATTGAAACTACTGCATCTAACATTGCGGCGGCTATGCGCTTAGGACAACAATTAAACTATAACTCGCCTAAAACTTAACTTAAAAGCTTAGTTTGAAAAAACAGCTAAAAAAAGTAGTTTAAATGTCGATAATAAAATAGTTTTCCATAAAAATGCCCCTTAGCTAAATGATAGCTAAGGGGCATTACTTTTATCAATTAAGCTTAATAAACTTATTTGATACGCATATCGCCAGTTTCGACAAAACGCTGATGCCATGACAAGGCTTCATTTAATATGTGCGGCGTATGTAGTGAGCCTGCTTTCTCAGCGCGTGCATAGTAGTCTTGTAGCATAGGACGATAGTCAGGATGCGAGCAGTTATCGATGATAAGCTTGGCGCGTTGACGTGGTGATTTACCACGTAAGTCTGCAAAACCTTGCTCAGTGACTAAGAACATCACATCATGCTCAGTGTGATCGTGATGCGATACCATAGGTACAATGGCTGAGATGGCACCGCCTTTAGCCGTTGATGGACTGACAAAGAACGAGAAATGTGAGTTACGAGTAAAGTCACCTGAACCGCCAATACCATTCATCATCTTAGTACCCATGATATGGGTCGAGTTGACGTTACCATAGATGTCCGCTTCGATCATCGCATTCATGGCGATAATACCTAGACGACGAATCACTTCTGGATGGTTAGTATACTCTTGCGGACGCAAGATAAGCTTGTCACTCAAAAACTCAATATTATCATTGAAGCGCTGTAGGGCATCTGGACTAAAAGATAAAGCAGTAGCAGAAGCGGACTTCATTTTGCCACTAAGCACTAGATCAAGCATACCGTCCTGCAGTACTTCGGTATAACCCATTAAGTCGTCAAACGGGCTATCTTGTAGACCCATTAGTACCGCATTGGCTACGTTACCTACACCAGACTGTAGTGGCAGTAGGTTTTTGGGTAAACGACCTTTTTTAACTTCATGATCTAAGAATTCAATAATCTGTGAAGCGATAGTTTTTGAATTATCATCAGGATCAGCGAATTTACTGTTACGGTCAGGAGCATCGGTCAATACAATACCGATGATCTTATCCAAGTCGCATTCTAAGTACGGCGTGCCGATACGATCGTCTGGTTTGATAATAGGAATAGGCTGACGATGCGGTGGCTCACCGATGTCTGTTGGAATGTCATGCATGCCTTCTAACAACATGCTTTGACGCGCATTAACTTCGATGATGACTTTTTTAGCAGATTTTAGCCATTGGTTATTGGTACCAATACCCATTGAAGGAATGATTTTACCTTCTGGAGTGATAGCTGCCGCTTCAATTAAGGCGATGTCCATATCACCATAGAAACCAAAACGTACTTGCTGCTCAAAATGCGATAAATGCATGTCGACATAATGGGTTTGACCAGCATTAATATTGTTACGCAATACTGGATCAGATTGGAATGGCGCACGGAAATTAATACAGTTTGCCTCTGCCAACACTCCATCACAGTCATGAGCGGTTGAGGCGCCCGTTAGCATACCAATGCCAAACTCTTCGCCATTAGCATGGGCAGCTTTAGCAATGTCAGCAATAGCGGTTGGTACAAACTTCGGATAGCCTGCGCCGGTAAATCCTGCGATACCAAGCGTCATGCCATTTTTTACAAATGAAGCGGCTTGTTCAGCAGACATAATTTTTTCACGCAAGCCTTCGTGTTGGACGCGCTGTTCATGGTTGTTTGAGCTCATATTCTTATCCTAGTAACTTCCCTATTAATATTAATCCTCATTTGCACAACGAGGGCATGTTGAAACGATATTGATCATAGAACATCATTTCGGTATGTCGAACCACTACCTTACACAAGCAACGCAAATTATCTTCTATACAGAATACCCGCCTGCTTATTACTATCACCATTATACTTATATTTATTGTGCTAATAGTTTAGCAAGCAATTCATCTATTTCAACCTTAAATTCTTTATCTTCGATCTTATTTGCGCTTATTTTTGCATTTTCTAGACTTTTTATCGCTATATCCGTTTGACCTAGCTCGATTTGTAATACTGCCATAGAAAAGGCGATAGAAGACAAATGATCTTTTGAGTTGATAGCTGCCGCCTTTGCTAACGCTTTCTCATAAATAACTAATGCTTCATCTAAGTCTTCAGTGAAGTCTGCCAAAGTCTCCCACTGCTCTGGATGATCTTTATCAGTGTTTTCGTTATCAATACAGATAGCTTTCAAATCTGCATAAAATCCGTCAAAAGCGGCTTGATCACCTATGCGATCGGCTTCGAGCAACTCCTCAGCTAAAGTGTAGATAGCTTTATAAATCTTGGTATTAATCATCGGTGCTGCCTTTTATGGACGAGAGCTTTTTATTAACGAGAGCCTATCAAGCTAATTAGGAGTATAGCGTAAATTGAAATATTGAGATAGTTATTGCAATACAGAAAGCATTAAAAAGGACAGGATAACTTATACCCTGTCCTTTATTATTCTTACTACTAGCTTTAATGACTAAAAGCTAACGACTTTCGTGGTGAGATCTGTTATCAATTCAGCAATATCTGCAGGATCTGCGGTACCGACACCTTCAATCAATGCTGATGGATCTAATCCTTTGCCAGGCAAATAAATAGCACAGACTTCAACCTTAGTATTGCTATTTTCCATAACCGCTTTCATCAAGCCTTGAGGGCTCATATTAAAAGGCGGCTGACCGGTAGTGGCGCTTGCAGGTGCATCAAGCAATGCCATATCACCCGCTTTACCGCAGAGCAATACTCGAGTATCTGCCCCTTGCTTTGCCGACTGCATGGTCAATACCATAGACATCAGCTGCACTTGTGGATCGTCCGAGGTCACATTGAACAGTACTGAGGACTTAGGCATAGGCGTTTTAGCTTCAGGGGTAACTTGAGGTTTTTCGACCATGGCATTGGTTGCCGTGCAGCCAAGCATAAATGAGGTCGCCCCTACCGCTAATAAGGTTGTCAGTATTCTCTTCATAGTCTTCTCCATTAGTTGTTCATAGTGTAAGGTTAATTCTGATAGCCGCTCATGTTAAATATAATATAAAAATATATAGTATAGCTACTAGCATAACGCAGATTAGAACAATAAACGAGTATTACCTAAAAAATTTTACAGCCAATAAAACAGACCGACCGCTCTGACAAAGTCTCTATAGAAACTATTGCAAAAGACACCATAGCTTTAGCATGCCTTCTTATACTTATTCTGATAAAACTTACTCAGCAGCGATAGCGATCATCTCAACTAATAACTCAGGACGCGCTAATGCTGACTCACCGCAAGCACGTGCAGGAGGCTGAACACCTTCAAACCAAGCATCATATACCTCATTCATAGCGGCAAAATCTGACATGCTCTTTATCCATACGGTTACTGACAGCAGCTTTGATTTATCACTACCTACCTCTGCTAAGAGAGTTTGGATTTTATCTAGACAAGTCAGGGTTTGCGCTTTGATATCGTCATCGCTATTACCGACTTGACCGCACAGATAAATAGTCTGATTATGAATAACGGTTTTACTCATACGTTGATTGCTATGTAGCTTTTTAATCATGGTTCATCCTTAATTCATTGCGAAGATAACTTAAAACACTAAAACAGCTACTCTAAACCGTTGTAAAGCGAAAAGAATAGCTGCTGAAAGGATTTACTTTTTAGAAAAACGCTGGGCATTAAACGGCTCAACATCAACTGTCAGCGGCTTATCATGAATCAACTCTTCAATCAGACGACCCGTCACAGGTCCTAAAGTAAAACCTTGATGACTATGACCGAAAGCAAACCATAATTTTTCATGCTTACCAGCAGGCCCAATAACCGGCTTCATATCTGGCATACACGGACGCGACCCTGCCCAAGCTTCACTCTCTACCGCATCTTCTAGAGGTAGAATTTTACGAGCTAACTTAAGGACAGTTTTTAATTGTCCAAAGTTCTTTGGTGCATTCATCGTCGTCATCTCAGCACCGGTAGTAATACGAATACCTTGCTGCATTGGCCCCATGACAAAACCTTTATCCATATCAAACATACTATGATGGATGGTGTTTTTTTCATGCAGTTTGAAATGTTGATGATAACCGCGCATTGGGAACAACGGCAGATCATAACCGAGCGGTTTAATCAGCTCATTTGACCAAGGACCGGCAGCAATAACGATCTTGTCACTATAGTAAGTCTCGCTATCCGTAATGACTTTCCAGCCCTCATCCTCAGGCTGAATTTCAGTGACATTACTCTCTAATATCGTGCCATTCATTTCCTCAAAGCTCTTGGCATAAGCCTTAACTAGCGAGCTTGGATTAGAGACTTGCCAAGAGTTTAACCAATGAATAGCGCCTACAAAACCTTCAAAATTGGCATTCGGCTCTAAGGCTTTTAATTCTTCTAAGCTTAATACTTTATGCTCAACGCCTTGTTCACGATCTTTTATCGCCGTATCAGCAGCAGTTTTTAGCGTCTCTTTAGAGCGATGCAATTGCAACCAACCGTCACGAGTAATAAGTTCATCGGCACCTGACGCTTCAATCATGGTTTGATGCTCGCTAGTACAGTGAGCAATCAAGGTCTGCCACTCACTCTCTATCTGCTTGACTGAGGCCGGTGACGAGTATTTCCAGTACTGTAATAGCGCTTGATGATAGCGCAGGATAGCAGGAACACGATAGCGAATATCGGTGCCTTGGTTAGGCAGTACTCTGAACATTTCGGTAATCTGACGCGGAAAAGGATGAGTATGGATAGCTTCGCGTTGAATGAGGCCAGCATTACCATAAGAGGTCTCAAGACCCGGTAGCTTTCTGTCTAACATTAGCACTTTAGAATTATTTTTTTGTAGATGCCAAGCAATTGAGGTGCCGACCATGCCCGCACCGATAACAATAACGTCATAACGCATAACATACCCTTCAGATAGTAGGAGATATATAGTTTATAGGAATTATAAGATAAATTACCTAGGAGGTTTTAAGCGGTTATGGTAACGCATTATAGCGAACATTAAAGCACTAATTAACAATAAATTTTTGAAGAAATACTTTTGGTTATAGGTAATTGAGTTTGAAAAACTTTGAGGTGTTTTGAGAGTTAATCCCGTTCATAAATTGCCAGATATTTAGGGTTTATTAGCGTTATAATGCAAAGCTTATCGTTTATTATTAAAGCTGTCATTTATGAGTCCCATCCTAGTAGGCTATAGTTTCTTAATACTAGCCATCGTTTTTGAAGTATTAGGCACGACTTTCTTAGTGAAGTCAGAACAATTCACCCGACTAGTACCGACGCTACTCATGGCAGTACTGTATATCGGCTCATTTTATTTTTTATCACAAACTATAAAGACTATTCCACTAGGCATTGCTTATGCGATTTGGGGCGGCGTAGGTATCATTTTGACCGCTATTATTGGCTTTGTCTTATTTAAGCAAAGCATCGATATGCCAGCGATAATCGGTATTATGCTGATTATTATTGGCGTTATCGTGATTAATGTATTTTCTCAGACGGTTGGGCATTAGAAGGTTTTGAGTTTAGTTTGACAGTAAGAAGTTAATCTTAAACCTCACCACCAAACCGGATCCTCACTCGCCAGCCGCTCTAAGCCTTTTTTAGCGCTTTCAACCTGCAATTTATCTGCTGGCAATTCTGCAATAAACCGTGAAGGCTTATCAAAATAACCTGAGTAACTGGCAAAATAATCAGGCGCAGTTAGATACAGTCTCGTCTTTGCACGGCTACAAGCCACATAAAACAGCTTGCGCTCCTCTTCTAACTCTTCAAAATCGTCCAATGAGCGATAGTGCGGAGTCATACCATCGACTAATGAATTGACAAACACTATCGGCCACTCTAACCCTTTAGCGCTATGAATAGTCGAAATAGTCACTTTATCACTATCATCTTCAGGCTTATCCATGACAGCAACCGAATCATTCGGGGGATCTAAAGCAAGGTTCTCTAAGAAGTTATCAAGGCTATTATGCTCATTAGCTAAATTCTTCAGCACCCGAAAGTCTTCACTACGCTCGCGCCAATTCTCTTCGGTTAGCTTTAGAATAGGTATATAAAAATCAAGAATTAGCTCAACTATTTTTTCAACTGATTCTACTTGTCCGGCATCAGTGAGCATGTCATACAAAGGTTTCAGCTGTGGGCTTTTTTTGGCAAAGGCAGGCTTGAGTAACGGCTCAAAGGAATTATTATCGTTATTGATAGCTTGGGTTAAGCGCGTCGCTGTCACGGCCCCAACCCCCCTAAATAGGGTTAAAATTCGATGCCAAGCGATAGTATCATTCGGGTTGTAGAGGATTTTGATAAAAGCCAATACATCTTTGATATGTCGTCTTTCGATAAACTTAATACCGCCAACCACGATAAAAGGAATATGGCGCTCCATAAACTCTAACTGTACATAATTGGATTGAAAGGAAGTGCGGCAAAGCACCGCAAAGTCATCGTAGTCATACTCTGCTTTTAGCTCAATTATTTTGTCAGCGATATACTTGGCCTCACGAGTCTCATCACTCAGGCGAGAAAAAATAGGTTTTACACCTTCAAGCGTTGCGCCGGAATATAGCTGCTTTTGATAACCCAAGGTGATTTGTGAAGATAAAGCGTTGATGTAATCAAGCACCGCAGGCGTACTTCGATAGTTCTGCTCTAGCTTAATTAGCTTGGCCTCAGGATAAGTTTCGCCAAATAATAAAATGTTTTCGTAATTAGCACCACGAAAGGCATAAATGCTTTGGTTATCATCGCCAACCACCATTAGCGATACTGATGCCGGTGCACAAATCAGATCGATTAGCTGCTTTTGCGGAATATTGGTATCTTGATACTCATCGACCATCACATAGCGATAATTGTCTTGAATCAGTTGACGAAACTTGTCATTAGATTTTAGATGACGCACCACTTGGCTAATTATATCGTCAAAATCATACAAGTGATTGGCACGTTTATACTCATGAAAGTCGATGGCCAGTTGCTCAATAATAGGAATATGAATAGCAATATCAGGATAGTTATCTTCAATCAGATTTTGAATAGCAATACGGCGATTTCTAGAAGCAGAAAAGATGTTTTGCAAAGTTTTCTTACGCGGAAAGGCTTGTTTATTGGTCTGCGTGGGATACTTCTTTTCTTTAAAAATAAGATCTATCGCGTCCTCAGAATCACCGGTATCCAAAATAGTAAAACGCGGATTGATACCGAGTAACCCTGAATATTGGCGTAATAACCTATTACAAAAAGAGTGGAAAGTACCGCTAGTAATATCATTGAGCATTTGATTAGACGGTAAAATATCTTTAGCTAAATCGTCGTCTGATAAGCTATCAACCAGTAGCGTTTTCGCACGGTTTTTGATCTCATTGGCCGCTTTACGAGTAAAGGTTAATAATAAAATCTGCTTCGGTGCCACTCCTTTTTCTAACAAGTAACTAGTGCGATAAGTTAGGGTTTTAGTTTTACCGGAGCCCGCCCCCGCTATCACTAATACCTTACCTTCAATAGTCGTCGCTGCCAATAATTGATTAGGATTTAGCTCGCTAGCATAGTCTATCTTTAGCTCACTTTTCGTAGCAATATCAGTATCACTATCGGCGTTAATCAAATTAGCCTCGAGCTTTTTGATAGCTAATTGCAAGCGCTCAAGCTTAGGCTTAATATCAGCGAAATTTTGTGGGTATTGGTAGGATTCGGTATTGAAGACGGTAGCTGACATTAGGGGCGATAACCTTTGACTTGATGATAAGGGTTCTTAGGATTTAGAAGAGATAAGCTAGATAACAATTTTATAAGTCATAGTTTTATAAACTATATTATAAAAAAACTGGTCATTAATAGTATCAATGACCAGCTTTAAGAACAATCACAATTGGCAGGGATTGAGGGTTTAACGGCCCAACACCGCGCGAGGATCGATAGGGTTACCGTTCAGACGTACCTGAAACTCTAGCGCCACTTGTTGGGTTTGACCGGTGCTGCCCATATTAGCGATACGTTGACCACTTTGAACTTGCTCACCTTCTTTGACTAACAGCTGACTGTTATGCGCGTAAGCGGTGATGTAATTATCACTATGACGAATCATAATTAAGTTGCCGTATTCTGCTAGGCCACTACCGGAATAGAGTACCGTGCCGCCTTGGCTAGCGAGTACCGGATCTCCTTCTCTACCCGTGAACCACATACCCATATTACCTGCTGCTGCATCAAAGTTACGAATGACTTGGTTCTGAGTAGGATACGCATAACCTGAGGTAGAGTTGGCAGTATTCTCATAGACAGGCGCTGGCGTTGGCGCAGGGCTAGGATTGTAAGTCGGACGAGTGTTAACTGGTTGACGGTTATTGGCATTATAGGAATTATTATTAGTAGCTGCTTGATTGCCTTGCCATAGCTTTAGCCATTGGCCACTATAAATAGTATATTTGCTATCAAGATTATTCATCGCGCCGATTTGACGATAATTCAAACGGTAGCGCTCAGCAATTTGGCTCACAGTATCGCCGCGTGTGACACGATGATAATTGGGCACCCCCTGGCTATTGGTAATAATTTGAGGACCCGAGGCATTAGCGTTCTGATAAGTAGGCTTAGTCGCACAACCTGACAGGGTAAGCATGGCTATACTCAAAGAGCCAATAAAAGCGGCCGTGGTTAGCGGCGATTTGAAAGTGAGCTTTTTCATACGGGTTTTCCTATAGTTCATTTGACTCATGGATATGCTATAAATTAATCAAAATTCATATCATTTAATTATACCTATATAGGCTTAACTTATATGTGTTATCAGTAGTAGCGAGTTACAGGACACGCGCTAGTATAGAACGATAAACTAAGGCTTTATCAATAAGATGTCAAATCGATTCGCTAAGCATTTTATTAAGGACATCAAAAACCCCAACCTAAGCGGCTAGCAGCGTACGACAAACTCTAATCTCCGATAAATAAGCCTGCTAGAATATTGTGACTTTTCTATTTTGAACTGAGGGTATAATAATTTTCCCGGCTATATAGCCTTAATAGGTTATAATACCTACTACTGGCAGGGTTATATAATACATATTAGATAACAATATTACGCTATTAGTTAATGATAGGGTAACGTATCTAAATATACTACGGTTATGTTGCTGTGATAGGCTCACAGGTCACAATACATCTACACATTGAGTGATATTTTGTGTGACATTCTATGTTTTTCCTATTACCATAAGACCACTCATTAATGTTAAGCGAGCGTGATACCGGATGAATAATAAGTTGATTTTATCTACCCTTTTTATTGCCAAAAAAGCGGCCTCTAAAATTGGCATTGCAGGTCTAATCATGTCCGCTGCAATGTTATCCCAAGTTAGCCAAGCAGCAGATGATATAACCACTACTATCCCATTGGATATGTCTGGCATGAATATTACTAAGCACGAAATTGCGGTAATGCAAGTATTGTCAGAGATTTGCCCGCCTATGCTATATGGTAATCAAAAACAAAGATTTTATAAGTCTTATAATGTGCAATTACATGAGTTGATGCCTTCTTTAGAAGATCCTAAAGCGGCTATTCAATATTTATCCACTCAGCAAGACTATCGCCAAATTCTACAAGGGATTCGGAGTTGGACGATGAAGTTCTCAAAAAGTGAAAACAAAGCGCTTTGCGAAGATTTAGCTAATGCCGCTTA